>DATLIL010000678.1:0-2882 GCA_035539475.1 Polyangiaceae bacterium | reverse complement strand
GGATCAGGCAGCGGCGGCCGAGCCCGCGGTTCCCCCCGAAGCGGAGAATCAGACCGCCCGCGGCGACGACACCGGCCGTGAGAAGAACAACGTGTTCGACGGCTTGTTCGGCAGCGGCGACAAGCTCGGCTGGGACGGCGGGCTCGAGATGGACATCGGCTACGCCCGCTACACGTCCGACAACGTGAACTGGGTGCCCGAGACGATCTACGACTTTCGCGGCCGCTTCGTGCTGGGCCCGGTGCTCGAACATCCGTTCGGCGACGACTACTTCTTCCGCGCGACCGGGCAGTTCGTCGCGTGGATCCGTGAGATCGGCGGCTCCAAGTACCAGATCAACGTCGACGACGTTTATGGCCAGGTCGGTCAGCGCAACAGCTGGGACCTGCAGGTCGGTCGCTTTCAGACCTTCAGGGTCATCCACAAGGGGCTCGGGTTCGACGTCTACACGCTGGAAGATACTGGCGCGAAGCGCGAGGGAACGAAGTACGACGACGGTCAGTTCGGAGCACCGAACTACGAGCTCGACTGGGTCTACTGGCGCGAATCCTGGGGCAAGGGCGCGGTTCATTTCTACCCCACCGACTTCCTCGGCTTCGAGGGGGCCGTTGCTTACGGCTCCAACGCTCTCGACAACTCCGCCGGCGGTCGCTTTGCCGCCGACGTGCACTTCGACTTCTTGACCATCTCGGCTGGTGCCGAGCATCGCTACTGGCGTCGGACCGCAGATCAGGGCGCCATCGTCAACAACACCTTCGAGGACTGCGACGACTGCTACAAGCGCGACGCGACCGGTTACGGCGGCAGCGCGGTGTTCAAGCTCAAGCCCGTCGAGATCGGCTTCAACTACTTCAAGACCCGCTACGACGCCTACACGCCGGAAGGTGCGGTCGACATCGCCGGCTCGAACGACAGGACGACGTTCGGCGGCTACTTCGAGGTCGATCCGGGCTGGCTCCTCTTCCGGCGCTCCCTGATCCTCGGTGTCGGTGCCTTCCGCACCGAGGTGCTGCCCGACAACAACGACTTCGAGCGGCACGACAAGGCCGCGGCCTACGTTGCGTATCCGCTCGGCTTCAATCGCGCGCAGGTCAAGCTCGTGTTCTCGACGGCGGAGCTCTTGACCGAGCAGGACACCGGCGGCGGTTCGTACATTTCGTTCACGAACAAGCTGGCTTCGGTGCGAACGCGCCTCGAGTACTACTTCTGAGAGCGCTTCAGCCGAGCAACGACTCGAGCGCCAGGAGCCACGCCGCGCGGCTGCTCGCTGGCGCTCGGCCGAGCAGCTCGAAGCCGCCCGCGACGCGCCTGACGCGATCCTGCGTCTGGATCGCGACGGCAGAGTCGACGTTGCCGAGGTCGACGATGCGCCCGAGGCCGATCTCGCCGTCGCCGACGGGCTCGAGCGTTGCGCCGTCCACCGCGTAAACGCGAATGGTCGGCGAGTCGACGTAGGTACCGGGGCTGGCCTCGTAGAACTGGCTGGTGAGCTCGGTCATGCCGTACTCGCCGATCACGTTGCCGGGCTCGAGACCGAGCGATTCGGCCACCTGCGCTCGCAGGGTCTCGCTCTCGACCTCGCGGATGCGGCCCTTGAAGCCGCCGGTCATCATCACCTTGCTCCCAGCCGGCGTCGCGATGCGCTCTCCCGCCAGGCGATCGAGCAGCGCCACGAGGGCGAAAGCCGTGGCCAGCAGCAGCAGCGGCTTGCCGAGCTCCGCCGCGCGCCGTAGCTCCGCCACGTCGATGGCGTCGCCGTCCACGAGCCAGCGCGGCTCCCCGCCATCCCACGCTTCGTGGAACCAGGCCATCATGGTGCCGAGTGACGAGCTCGAGGCTGGGGTTGCGAGGCAGGCCACCGTGAGCGGAGCTTCTACCTCGAGTCCGCGCGCGCCGTCGCGCAGCGCAAGCGTCTTGTACGTGTCGAGCGTGCGGAAGTAGTGCGTGCCGCGCGCCGAGCCCGTGGTGCCGCTGGTGAAGAAAGCGGTGCGGTCGAGCTCGGGCGGGTGGACGGCGACGCGCGTCAGCCGAAAGGCGTCGGTTGGTACGGCCGGGATCGACGCGAGTGTATCCAGCGCGGCTCCTCGCGCCTTGACCAGGCGAGCGAAGCCCGGCGAGAAGCGCGCCTGGAACTCCGCGAGCTCGAGGGCGAGGGCAGCGAAGTCGTCGCCAGCGAAGGCGCGCACTTTGGCGTGGAGCTCCTCGGAACGCTCAACCAGGTCCATATTCAGCCAGGCACTCGCCGAGCGCGCCGACGAAGTCGAACAGCAGATCTTCGTCGACGTTGAGCGGAGGCGTCAGGACCAGCGTTTCGCGGTTCCCGCCGCCGGTCGTCGTGATGTAGCCGCGCCGCAGCAGCGCGAGCTGGAGCTCACTGGCGGCGCCCGCGCGATCGCCGAGCTCGATGCCGACCATCAGCGCGCTGCCGCGCACGTTGACGCCGGGGCTGACGTGCGCGGCGGCGTCACTCAGCGCCGTGAGCCAGCGCCCGCCGACTTCCGCGGCGCGCTCGGGCAATTGCTCACGCGCGAGCACGTCGAGCGTGGCGATGCCGGTGGAGCAGAGCAGGGGCGCGCCGGCGAAGGTCGAGGTGTGGACGACTTCGCGGTCGCGCCGCCAGCTGTCCATCACGTCCTTGCGTCCGATCGTCGCGCTGATCGGAAGACCGCCGCCCAGACCCTTGCCCAGGCAGACGAGATCGGGCACGAAGCCGCCGGCGCTCGAGAATAGCCAGCGCCCTGCGCGGCCGAGGCCGGTCCAGACTTCGTCGGCGACGAGCAGCGCGCCGTGCTCGCGCGCCAGTTGTCCGAGCTCGCGCAGGAACTCAGCTGGCGGCGCGACCGCGAAGTCGTCCACACCTCGACCTTCGCCGGCGCGCCCCT
>DATLIL010000677.1:0-11366 GCA_035539475.1 Polyangiaceae bacterium | reverse complement strand
TGAAGGTGCGCGAAAACCTGGCCAATCGCGACGTCGACCCCGGCTGGTACCAACACCCGCCGGGTACGGTGGCGGACAAGGCCAAGAGCGACGAGCTCAAGCGCGATGGCATCGAGGTCTGACGTGCAGAACCGTATCGCTGCTCTCGCACTGGCGTCGCTGCTCTTCGCCTGCGCGCCTTCGGCCGTCGACTACTCCGCCCTGCGCAGCGCCGCTGCCGAGCGCCAGCGCGCCGCCGGCCTCGAGGGGCCCAGTGACGCCAGCGTCAACCAGCTGATTGCTCGGCCTCTGACCGCCGAGTCGGCAGCTCAGATCGCGCTGCTGAACAATCACGGGGTACGCGCTGCCGCCGAGGACCTCGGCATCGCCCAGGGCCGCGCCGCCCAGGCGCGCCGCCTGCCGAACCCGACGCTGGAAGGCGCCATGCGCTTTCGCGGCGACGACGATCCCGAGCTCGAGATCGGCGCGCTGCTCGATCTCAGCTCGCTGGTGTTCCTGGCCGCGCGCTCGGCGGCTGCCTCGGACGAGGTCGACGCCGCCAAGCTCCGCGCCATCGGCGCCATGCTCGACCTCTCGTTCGACGCTCGCCGGGCGTTCTACGACTACCAGGCCGCGGCCGAGCTCCTCGCCCTGCGGCGTGTGGTTTTCGCGTCGTTCGACGCCTCCGCGGACCTGGCCCGGCGACTGCGCGAGGCGGGCAACATCACCGAGCTCGATCTGGCCAGTCAATTGAGCCTGTTCGAGGAGGCCCGGCTCGAGCTACGCGCGGCAGAGGTGGCCGAGCTCGGTGCCCGCGAGCGCGTGAACCGCCTGCTCGGGTTGTGGGGGCGAGGCGTGAGCTGGAGGACGGAGCCGCGGCTACCCGAGCCACCCCGAGAAGAGCTCGCCGTAGACGGCCTGGAAAAGATCGCCGTGGAGCGCAGCCTCGAGCTCGCCGAGTCCCGGCATCGCTTCGCGGCGGCTGACAGGCGCGCCAGCACCGCGCGCGCCCAGGGCTTCTTGCCCGAGCTCAAGGCGGGCGTCTCTGCCGAGCGCGACGACGACTGGTCGGTGGGGCCCGCCGTCGAGATCGAAGTCCCGCTCTTCTATCAGGGGCAGGGCGAGGTCGGTCAGGCGCAGGCCGAGATGAGACAGCAACAGAACCTGTACGCGGACGCGGCCGTCGGCGTGCGCTCTTCGGCGCGGGACCTCGCCGAGCGGCTGCGTGCGCAGCGTGAGACGGCGCTCTACTACAAGAACGTGCTCTTGCCGCTCAAGCAGAAGGTCGTCGAGCAGAGTCAGCTCGAATACAACGGCATGTTGATCGGCCTGTTCCAGCTGCTGCAGGCCAAGCGCGATCAGGTGCGCACGGCCGCGGCCTACGTCGAGGCCCTGCGCTCGTACTGGACGGCGCGCACGGGTGTGGAGCAGCTACTCTCCGGCAGGCGCCCCGGCGAAGGGGCGCCGATCGCACTCGATTCGCCCGAGCCCGCGCCCGCCGCCGCGGGGCACTGATCGTCGTGGTAGGAGTCGCCCATGGCGAGCTACCAAGAGAGCGAAGCGATCCGGACAGTCGTGGCGAACGTGGCGCATCACATCGACGCCAAGCGCTGGAGCGAGCTGCGGTCGCTCTATGCCGCTGAAGTCGAGACGGACTACACGTCGTTGTTCGGCGGGACCCCGCAAAAGCAGCAAGGGGATGCGCTGATCGCTGGCTGGCGGGGCGTCTTGCAGAAGGTCACCACGCAGCATCTGCTCGGACCGATCGAGGTCGCCGTCAGCGGCGGGGCGGCCACGGCTCGCTGCCACGTGCGCGCGATGCATTACGTCGCGAAGGCCCCCGGCGGCGAACACTGGGAGGTCCTCGGGCACTACGTGTTCGAGCTCTCGCGCGCGGGCGCCGGCTGGCAGATCACGAAGATGACGCTCGAAACGTTGCTCCAGACCGGCAACTCCAAGCTGCTCGCGGAAGCCGCGGGCTGAGGCGGCTCAGAAGGCGAGCTTGGCGCCGACCTGGAGCCAGCGCGGCGCGTTGGGCCTGGCACCGTAGGGCCGCCGCGAGACGATGTACTGGTCGTCGAGCAGGTTCCGTACGTTGCCGTAGATCGTGAGCGGCCCCAGCACTTTCACCCGCGCGCTCACGTCGACGACGAAGAGCTCGTCCGTGGCCACCACCTCGTCGAGCGGCTCGTCGCCGGCTTGCTCGCGCATGGCCGAGACGTAGGAGATGCCGACGTTGCCGCCGGCGCGGTCGTGCTCCAGGCCCAGTGACGCGCCGACCTGGTTCTGCGGAACGTAAGGAATGGTGTCGCCCGCCTGAACGGACCCGTAGATCGGGTCCTGAGAGTCGAACGAGTTCAAGAACTGCCCGCGGGTGAAGGTGTAGCTGGCGTTGAAGGGCAGGCGCAGCTCTCCCGGTAGCGCGACCTCGTGAGCAGCGTAGACCTCGACGCCGTAGATGCGCGCGTGGCCGGCGTCGAACTGGCGGTCCAGGTCCTGCGTCAGACAGCCGCTGGAAAGCGTGCAGATGTCGGTCAGGTTCGAATAGTCGTTGTAGAAGCCGATCACCTCGAGACGCGCAGGCCCGCTGCTGTAGCGGCTGCCGAACTCGTAGTTGACGCTGTACTCGGGCGAGACGTGATCGTCGCTGGCGGGCGGTGGCGGGCTGAAGCCGCGGTACACGCCGCCGAGCACGCCGAAGTCATCGGTCACGGCGTAGTAGGCACCGGCGCCCGGCAGCACGGCGGCCACGAAGCCGTCGTCGCTGGTGCCGTTCAACAAGTCTTCCGAGTCGGAAGCGATCAGCTCGACGCGAACACCTGGCGTCAGCGTGAAGCTCTGCCAGGTGACCGCGTCGGCGACGTGCATGGCCAGCGCGAAGGAGCGCTCGCGGTTGGCCGTGGTCACGGTCTCGGGCTCTCCTGCCGGAACGAGCTGGCCGCCGATCATCAGGAAGCCCGTCTCGCTGTGACGCCGCTCGATCTCGTCGTGATGCAGGCGCATGCCGGCTTCCAGGCTGTGGAACAGGGGGCCGGTGCTGCCGCGCAGCTCCAGCCGGCTCTGCAGCCCCTCGCTGACGAAGGTGCGCGCGTTCGGACCGATCAGCAGCGTCTCGTCGCTGGTGACGCTGTCGGCGTCACCCCTCAGCACGTCGAGGTAGGAGCGGTTGATGGGGTCGTCCGGATTGGCCAGGACGCCGGCGATCTCCGCGCCCTGGAAGCTATTGATCTTGCGCCAGCTGCGATCGAAGTCGTTGCGATAGGCGTCGGTGCGCAGTCTGAGCGCGCCGCTCGGGCTCTCGTGGATGTGCGAGAGCACGATCGCGGTGCGGTGGTTCTTCATCTGGTCGAGCGCGCTGGCGGGGTAGCGCCGGTCCGGATCGGCGCGGAAGTCGTCGTCGGTGAGCCCGAGGTAGGTCTCGTTCGAGGTCTCGTCCGAGTAGCCGAGCTTGAGCGCGAGCTCGTTCCGGCTGCTGGCCATGGGGTCGAGCTGGTACGAGAACTTCGCCATCCACTCGTTGCGTGTCGAGCCGGTGTCCGCCCCGCTCGGCAGCACCTTGAAGCCGGTGTTCTGCAGCCGCACGCCTTCGACCAGGAAACCGATCTGCTCGTCGCTGGCGCCGAACCAGCCGTGCGCCTTGCGGTAGCCGTATTCGCCCACACCCAGATCGAGCGCGGCAGCGGGCGCACCGGGGATGGCACGGGTCACCAGATCGACGGCGCCGCCGATCGTCTGCGGGCCTTGTGTCACCGCAGACGGACCCTTGATCACGCGCACGGCGCTCATGCGTGTCATCAACGGGAAGTAGTAGGCGGCGGGGGCCGAGTATGGCGCCGGACCGAACAAGACGCCGTCCTCGAGCAGCGTCACCTTCTTGCTGCGGTCTGGATTGGCGCCGCGCAGTGCGATGTTGGGGCGGAGGCCGACGCCGTCTTCCTGCCGGACGTAGACGCCGGGCACCTGTTGCAGCACCGCGTGTGGATCGTCGTATTCGAAGCGCTCGAGCTGCTTCTGACTGACGACGTGCGCTGAACCGGCCGTGTGCGCCAGGCGCGTTCCGGCGACCGTGAGGTCGATCGGTTCTTCCGGCTCGAGTTCGGGTTCGGGGGCGATCTCGGCTTCGGCCTCGACCTCAGGCTCGGCCGCTTGCTGCGCCAGAGCGTGAGGAGCGAGCGAGAGCGAGGCCAGCGCTACGAACCAGGGATGGACGCGAAGAAAGCTTTGCGGGGACACTTCAGAGTACGGGGCGGGTATGTGGAGGCGGTGAGCTGGGAGCGGGGAGCACGAAGCGCGCGAGGCCGAGCCCGTCGCGTTCGGCGGTGAGGTCGACGTTCGGATCGAGGAAGGGCACGCCACGGCGGCCGTTGAGCGTGACGCTCGACTCGGCACGGACTTCCACCGGGCCCAGACGACGCGCCGCGAAATCACGCTCGATGTGGTGCGCCAGCTGCAGGATCAGGTCGGGTTGGCTCGACATCTCGGCTTCCTGAAGGCCTGTCAGGTACTGCCGCGCGGGGACGTGCCAGACGCGACCGCTGTCCCTGTTGCGCACGACGAACGTCGTGTTCCCGCCCTTGGCGCGCAGCATGACGCGCCACGAGAAGCGCATACCCTGTTCGTGCCAGAGCACGTTGCCGCCGTAGGCCAGGAAGCGGACTGGCAAGAGCAGCTGGAGGGCGCAGTACGCGGCCATCGCCAGCAGGCCGAGCTTGATGCCTGGCGAGGGCAGGGCAGGGAGCGGCAGCACCGGCATCGAGCGCGTCGCTGTCCCGAACAACCGACGCGCGAGCGCACGCGGCCAATCGGGCTCGAAGAAGAAGAGCGCCGACACGGTCATGATCACGGGGAACATGCCGATCGGAAAGAGCAGGCGCGTCAGTGTGTGAAAGACGATGACGACGCCGTAGGCGTAGGGGCGCGTGCGCCGGAACAGCAAGAAGCCCACGATCGTCGTGTCGAACAGGAACCCGCACCAGCTCATCACCAGTGGGACCCAGTCCAGCGCGAGCAGAGGCCCCAGCACGGGCAGATCGGTGTTCGCCCCCAGCCAGATCCTGAGCGGCTGGGCGTGGAGTAGCCAGTCGCTCTGGGCCTTGGCCAGCCCCGCGAAAACATAGACCAGGCCGATCTGGAAGCGGAAAAGGTAGAGCCAGGCGCGCGCCACCGTGTCCGGACGAGGTCGCGCCAGGAAGCGACGCGCCAGCCAGGCGTCGACCGACCACAGCCGCGCCGCAGGAGAGACGCTGAGCAGCCAGGCCAGGAGCGCGGCCAGATAGTAGTGGTTCAGGTAGTTGCTGACGTCGATCAGCTGCACATACGTCAGGCCGAGCGCGAAGGCCGGAGCCACGAAGCGGAACGCGAGCCCCGCGGCCATGGCGAAGGCGAGCAGCGCGAGCCCCACGAACAGCACGTGCATGTGCGAGGCGGACAGCGGCTCGACCCACTCGAAGCCCCAGTACTTGAAGAAGAACGTGGGCTCGACGAACAGCGCGTCGACCCAGCCGTTCAGGGGAAAGCGCAGCATCGAGATGCCGAGCGCCAGACCGAACAGCACGCGGTAGACAGCGAGCCACGCCGCGTCGATCGGCGTGAGCAGCGCGCGGAGGGAGCGGTCAATCGGTGTCACTGCCCACACTCGTCGGGAGCTTCAGCCCCAGCGGGCTGCCGGCGCCGAACATCTCCGTCTTCAGCAGGTTGGTGAGCGTGCGCAGGCTCTGGTAAAGCGCATCGAGTTCTGCCGTGCTCGCTGTCTCGAGCGGGGGGAACGCGTCGGCTGCGCTCTGCGCGCCCTGCCAGGCGGCGACGATGTCCGTCGCGAGCTCGCCGTGACCGGCCTCGCTCAGCCAGTCGTCGAAACCGAGGCCCTCGCCGCCGTCGCCGCAGCCCTGGAACAGCGCGCGAAAACCGCGCAGATTGCGGCGAATGTTCTCCGTCGGCAGCGCCTCGAATCCCGCCGTGGCGGCGGCGAATGGCACCTCGGGGACGTGGTCGCCGGGGATGGTGCCGATGCGCATGCCGAGCTTCCAGTCCTTGACCTCTTTCTCGATGTAGATGAGCGCCCAGCCGAGGGCGTTCATCGCCTCCTGCTCGCTCGGGTACTTGCTCGGATCGCTCGCGCTGACGAAGGTCTCGCGGAAGTTTCCGCCGGACGGAGCCCAGGTAGTGCGGAGCGTCTGCGTTCTCTGCAGCACGTCGTCGGCCACGGCCACGGCGTAGCCGAGCTTGCGAGCCTCGAGCTCCTCGGCGTCGAAACCAGGCCAGGCCTGTCCGGTTGGCGTCGCGGCCAGGCACTCGCTGTCCGTGCCCGGATAGAACAGCAGGTACTCGAGCGCGTACAGGCCGCGGCCCGAGATGAGCACGCCGTCCATGCCTCCACTCGCGAACGCCTGGCTCGCCACCTGCTCCTCCACGCGGCAGCGTGCGACGAGTCGCCACGAGTAGATGAGCTCGCGCATGCCCTGGCCCTGGTAGATATCCTTGCCGGCGCTCTCGGCCGCGCTCGCCAGTGGGCCGAACTGAAAGAGCTCGACCATCGACCAGAGCTCCATCGCTTCGCGGTAGGCATCGCGCGCCCTGGAGAGCGACGTTTCACTCCGCGTGTCGGCGTGCTCTGCGACGCGGCTGGCCAGCACCGTGGCGGCGTTCTCGAAGCGGCAGTACTGCCAGTCGGCGCAGGCTGCTGCCGCGCGCCGCAGCGCCGCCTTGCTGAAGCTCTCGTCGCTGACAGGCGCCGAGCCGCACTCCACGACGACAGGCTCTTCGCCGCCCTGGCCAGCGGCGCCGCCCGCGTTGGCCTCACCAGCGGCGCCGGCCGTGGTGAGCTCGCCGCCGCTGCCCGGCTCGTTGCGGGCCGCGCCTTCGCCAGCCGCTCCGCCGCGACTCGAACCGCCGCTCGGCGAGCCGCCGTTGGCGCGCGGCTGCGCGTACACTTCTTCGGGGTTCGGCGTGTTCGAGCAGGCGCCGGGAGCGGCGGCCACGAGCAGTGCCGCTAGGCCTGCTGCATAGGCTGGGAGTCGGAGCGTTTTCTTCTTCATTGCTCGGGCCGTAAAAAAGACCAATCGGGGACCCGCACTGAACGGGCCCCCGATGCGGTGGCGAGTAAGCCGGTAAATCCCTACTCTGCCACCTCCAAGATGGCGAGACGCACGCCGAGCGGACTGTTGTTCGTCGTGGCGGCAATGCGCTTGCCGTCGGGCGACAGCGCGACGTTGTAGAAGTGCGAGGTGCTCGTCGGGGGTAGCAGCGGTTCGACTCCATCGCTGTCGGTGAAGACGAGCGCGTCGTACATGAAGCGACCCATCGTGCCAACGGCCGTATCGATCTGGCCGTCGGGCAGCTGCACGAAGATCGCCGGCGCGTCGCCGAAGCGGCCCACCTGCACGATGCGCTGATCCGGCAGCACGAGCAGGTCGCGGCCGCGATCCTCGGTCCCGGTGAGGCCGGCTTCCTCGCTCTGGATGGCGACGTTGCCCTGCACGCCGTAGGTCGTATCGATGCCGCCCGGCAGCACGCCGAACGAGACCAGATCCTGCGCCGTCGAGCTGACCCAGCCGTAGCTCGACATGATGAGGTCACCGGTGGCCTCGCCGTAGCCCGTGGTCACGTAGCGACCGCTCGCCTGCTTGGCGACCGAGTAGACCTCGGCTGCGCCGCCGTCGGTGAGGTACGGGTTGGCGCGCGCCACGCCGTCGCCGACGATGCCGAAGCCGAAGTCGGGATCGGGCGTGCCGTCGGGCAGCAGGCGGATCAGCATGATGTGGTTCTCGAGGCCCGCGCCGAAGTTGGTGTAGCCGGAGCTCATGATGGCGCCGTCGTCTTCCACCAGCGGGCGGCGAGCGTTATCGGCGAACGTGCCGAGCGAGTTGTAGCTGAAGATCGTGCCGCCGTTGAAGTCCGGATCGATCGTTCCGTCGTCGGCCATCAGGCGTACGACATAGCGATCGTTGTCGGTGCGCTGCACGTCCTCGTCGTCGAGCTCGCCCTCGGCGGCCGGACCGAAGCCGGAGATCACGAGCTTTTCCTCCGCGCCGGAGCTGTCGAGCTCGACGCCCCAGGCGGTGTCGGAGGCGCTTGCCTTGGCGGCGTCGGTCCAGCCGAAATCCACGACGATCAGGCCGTCCTGGCCGCGCGCATTACCAAAGGCAGCGACCGGGTCGCCGTTGTCGTCGAGCTTGAGCAGGCCGACGTCCTGGCCGGCGCCAGTTTCGCCCCGCAGGCCGACCTGCACCACCAGATCGCCGTTGTCGAGCTCGATCAGGCCGATCGAGTCTTCGTTGCCGTCGTTGATGATGACTTCCACCTCTTCGGACGGAGCGCCGCCGGCGCCGCCGCCGCCCTGGAGCTCGGTCTCGCGCGCCACGATGTTGAACGTGGCGACGCCGTCGTCGTTGAACGTGTCGTCGAGCTCGCCGTCGGCAGTGAAGCGCGCGACCACGATCTCGCGATCGACCGGCACCACTGCGCTCGAGCCCGAGCCGTACGTCGGGTTGCGATAACCCGACGCGTAGATCTTGCCGTCGTCCTTGGCGTAGGTCAGACCGCGCAGATCGTGGAACTCGGTGAACAGGGCATCATCCACCGCGGTGATGGGCGCGAAAGCTTGTGGAGCTGCGCCGCCTTGACCGCCTGATGCGCCCCCCACGCCTTCGTCGCCGGCCGTTCCCTCGTCGCCCGCGACACCGTCCTCGCCGGCGCTGCCTGCCGTGCCGCCCGTGCCGCCCTTGCCGGCAGAGCCCGCGGTCGAGCCGCCCGAACCGCCCTTGCCAGCAGAGCCGCCCTTGGCAGGCGACGTGCTCGGGTCATCAGCGTCGTCACCGCAGCCGACAGAGACCGCGGTGGCAAGCGTGAACAGGGCAAAAAAGGCAGTGTTAATCGAGGTTTGCTTTCTGCGGGCCGACATGGCGTCTCCTGAAGGTGAAAGTCACTTTCAATATCAAGAGCGCTTGTACTGCGTTCACTTGAAACTGACAATCATTTTCAACAAGACATCGAAGGCACCCCGCTTTCGTGTGTGCGGCGAGCACAGCTGGCGCGTTTGTCCCAACTCGGGCCATCTGTGCGCACGCGTCGGCCGTCGCACCAACGAATGAATTTGTGCCGTCGTTCAGAACACTTCAGCGACTGGCCCGCGGTTAAGTTTGCATCGATTTGGCAGTGCGCGCCCCGTGCCGCCACCTACCAGTAGAGCCCAGCTGCAACGGGGCTCTTTCATCACATTGTCGGAGGCTGCACGTGAATCGCTTTTCTACACGCTTGCTCGTAGGTCTCTTGGCCGCGGCGCCGATCGCCGCTTGCGGCGGTGAAGAGGAGCCGAAGGCGGGAGAGCTCGGCACGAGCTGTGATCCAGCGGCGTCAGCGCCGTGCACTGGCGCGCTCGTCTGCTCGCCGAAAGCGGCGGGCGGAAACGTCTGCACCCTGCCGCCGGGCTCGGCCTGCGAGCCCGACAACGAGGACCGCACCAACGGTGGTTGCTCGGAGGCGGCCGAGTGCATCACGCCCGAGGGCGGCACGGAGCCGCAGTGTCTGACCACGTCCGGCAACGAGTGCGATCCGGAGGACGCGCACTGCACCACGGACCTGACCTGCGCCGAGATCGAAAACGGCGAGCATCGCTGCTTCGGCAAGGTCATGCTCGCGGGCGACGTCACGGACACGAGCGATAACAGCGCGATCGAGGGCGCGCACGTGATCGCCGTGAACGAAGAGGGCGTGGCGGTCACCGACGTGGCCGAGACCGACGCCATGGGCAACTACGAGCTGGAAGTGCCGGTAAAACGCGACGAGGAGGGCGTCCCGCTCAGCACGACCTTCACGCTGAAAGCGGCTGCGCAGGACTACCAGCCGTTCCCGAGCGGTGTGCGCGTGGCGCTGCCGATCGACGTCAGCGAGGCCGAGGCGGTCGAGAACACCTACGTGGTCGAAAACGCGCTGACCCAGGTCGGGCTCATCCCGCTCGAGGCCGGCGATCGCTCGATGATCTCCGGCAGCATCACCGCGCTCGATGGCGCCACGAGCGGCGACGTTGGCGGCGTGCTCGTCGTCGCCTCGGGTGACGGGACCTTCAGCGGCATCAGCGACAAGAGCGGCGCCTTCACCATCTTCAACGTGACGGACGGCGACTACGTGGTGAAGGGCTACGCGGCCGACATCCAGCTCGACACCGAGGACGTGACCGTCGCAGGCGCAGCCGTCGAGGGCGTGACGCTGAACCAGCTGGCGGATGCCACGACCACGGTGACGGGCAACGTGCAGATCGTGAACGCGCCAGGCGGCTCGCTGACGAGCGTGATCCTGGTGGTCAAGGATACTTTCGACGCCGACGCCGCGCGCGGTGAAGCACCGCGCGGTCTGCGCGCCCCACGTACGGGCGAGCCCGACGTCTCCGGCGACTTCAGGATCGAAGGCGTACCAGCTGGAACCTACGTGGTGCTCGCGGCCTACGAGAACGACGGTCTGGTGCGCGATCCGGACACGAACATCGCGGGCACGGACTTCGTGGAGCTCGAGGTGACGGCCGGCGAGGCCGAGATGGCCATCAGCGAGTCGTTCAAGGTCACCGAAGCGCTCGCCACCATCGGGCCGGGTGTCGACGAGCCGGAAGCCGTGGACAGCGCGCCGGTCCTGGAATGGGCTGACGACTCGAGCGAGGACTGGTACGACATCCACGTCTTCGACGCCTTCGGCAACGAGGTGTGGAGCGTGCTCGAAATGCCGGGAGTCAGCGGCAGCGACACGGTCACGCTTCAATATGAGGGGCCGCTCGAGCCCGGCATGTACTACCAATTCCGCGTGAGTTCCTGGCGCTCGCCGGGTGGCGGCGATGCAGCGCCGATTTCCACGACCGAGGACCTGCGCGGCGTGTTCTTCCTCCCCGCCGACTGAGCCCTGACTGGCGCGGCACCTGGGGCTGGTCTATCGTCAAGTTCGTGTTCGGCGAGCGACGCCCCAGGTTTGCTAGTCTGCAAGCGGTTTTCCGCCTGCTGGCAGTCGCCGCGCTCGTCCTGACCAACTTCCACGCCGTCGTCGTGACGGCGTTCGACTGCTGCACCGCTTCGGCGCTGGCGACCGCCGTCAGCGACGAACATCAGTGTTGCGGCGGGGACAGCCATGCCGAGAGCGAGAGCGACGGCCACTGTCCCTGTCCGCTGCCCTGTGCGCCAGGTTGTTCCGGGCACGGCCTGCGCGCCGTCGCCGGGGTTGCCAGCGGCGACGTAGCGCCGGCGGCTGTCGAGGTCATCGGATCCGATTTTGGCCCCGAGCGTCGCCCGCCTGCGCCTGATCGCCCGGGCATCCTGCACGTCCCGAAGCCGTTCCGCGTCTGAGCGTTCGTCGGCTTCGCCCCGCCATTTCCGTGGGGTTCAATCGTATCTTCGCGCGCGCGCTCGTTC
>DATLIL010000676.1:0-9231 GCA_035539475.1 Polyangiaceae bacterium | reverse complement strand
GGGCCCGGAACTCGAGGTACGCCGGCGTCGATAGCGAGACGAGGGCGCCGTCGAACGACCAGAAACCGAGCACGTCGGTCGTGTTCTGGCGCCCGAGGCGGAAGCCGAGATAGCCGTCCGCGTAGTCGCGCCCTTCGATGTACGCGTACATCACGTCGAGGGCTTCTTGGCGCAAGCCCGGCACGTAGTACTGGCTATCGGGATTGAGCTCGCGCGCCTGCATCCCGAAGTCGGCGTCCAGGCGGAAGCGAGTCTTCAGCGAGATCCGCGGCTGGCCCGGAATGCCCTGGCCCTGCAAGTCGTAGACGTGCAGGGTCAGCGTCTCGGTGTAGCGACGGCGGCGGACCAGCGGCTCGCCGTACGGGCTCTGGAAGGTATAGAACTGGGCTTCGGAGAGCGCCTCGACCTCGCTGTCGAAGGCCTGCGCCGGCAGTGACCAGAGGAGCGCGAGAAGGAGCGCTACCGAGAACCTCCTCACCGGCGGGCGCCTTCCTCAGCGGCCGAGCGCTTCAGCCCGGTTGACGATGCGCGGGGTCAGGAAGATGACGAGCTCGCCGCGCGTATCGCTGGCTCGGCGGCGCTGGAAGAGCAGGCCGAGCAGCGGAATGTCACCGAAGAACGGCACTTGATCCAGGTTTCTACCGGTATTGCGCGTGTAGATGCCGCCGATCACCGCGGTGTGACCGTCCATGATCAGGAGCTCGGTCTCGGCCTCGCGCTTGAGAATCGTCGGATCGCCGCGCGCGCTCGTCTGGTTGAAGTCGGGCTCGTCGCGGTTGATCTTGACGTGCATGCTGATGCTGCCGTCGGCGGTGACGTGCGGCTTCACCAGGAGCTGCAACTTGGCTTCCTGGAACGTCGTCTGCACACCCTGCGCGCTGACCTGAGAGAACGGGATCAACGTGCCCTGGGAAATGCGCGCTTCGTGGTTGTCGAGCGTCAGGATGCGCGGGCTGCTCAGGATGCGCAGCAGACCCGTGGCCTCGGCGGCCGACAGGCGCACTGCCAGATTGATGGTGTTGTCGATCGAGCCGAAACTGAGGCCGATCGCGCCACCGCTGCCGGTACCGACCGCGGCGGGCAGATTGACCGCGAAGTTCGGGTTCGGCACGGCGTTGGAGAACGGGCTCAAGCCCGCGGTCGGCGTGTTGCCGTCGCTGGCGCCGCCGACGACGCCCACCGAGTTCGGGAACGCGAGCCCTGTCGGGTTGCCGGTGGCGGCCGAGAAGGTGGCGTCGCCGCCCCACTGGATACCGACGTCGCGAATGTAGCGGCTCGTGGCCTCGACGATGCGAGCCTCCACCAGCACCTGCGGCGTCTGCGTGTCGAGCGAGCGCGTGAGCTCCTCGATCTGGTTCAGGTTGCCGGCGATATCACGCACGATCAGCGTGTTGGTGCGCGTGTCGACGGCGATCGAGCCACGCTCGGAGAGCATGGCCCGGGCGCGCTCCTGGACGTCCTCGGCGTTGGCGTAGCTCACCGGGATGAGTCGAGTCTCGAGCGGGGCGAGCCTGACCTCTTGCTGGCGGCGGGCGAGCTGCATCTCGCGCTCCTTTTCCAGCTCCGCGAGCGGGGCGACGCGGATCATGTTGCCCTGCCGCACCATGCCCAGGCCCTTGCTCTGCAGCACCACGTCGAGCGCCTGATCCCAGGGCACGTTGCGCATGCGGATGGTGACCGAGCCCGACACGTTGTCGGCGGTCACGATGTTGGTCTGGCCGACGTCGGCCAGCAGCCGCAGCACGTTGTGGATGTCGGCGTCCTTGAGGTCGAGGTCCACGCGCCGGCCGGTGAAGGCCCTCTGCTGCGCGGCCATGGCCGGGGTGAACGCCCCCGCCTCACCCGGCCCGCTCTGTTTCTCCGTCAGCCCGCCGTCGAACCCGTCGTGGACCCTGGGCAGGTCCGGCACGGCCTCGTCGACGTGCACCGTGCGGATACGGCGCGCGGCGCCTCCGTCGCGACCGACACCGCTCTGAGTAGGCGCGCGCTCGCCGGAGAAGAAGGACCAGACCAGCGCGTTGCCGCGCCGCTTGACCTCGCTGCGAGTGCCCGGGGTCGCGTCGACCTCGATCGTGACGCCGTCGCCGGCACGGTTCGGAAAGCTGGAAATGGCGCTGACGCGGCCGCCGTAGGCGGAGACGTCGAGCGTGCGAACGAGCTCTTCCGGCATCTTGCCGCGCCGGAGCTCGAGCGCGGCCACACCTGCGCGGGGGGAGCTCTGGCTGAACTCGGTCGATTCCGTGAGCTCGAGCACCACGCGTTCTTCGTCGCTGCCACGCTCGAAGCGGACGTTCTCGAGCTGGGGCCTGGCGCCGTTCTCGGACTTCGGCGCCGCCGGCTGCTTGAGCCTGGGCGCGAGCAGCGCCTTGTTCTCGGCCACCCGGATCATCAGATCGCCGTCTTCGACGCTGATGGCGTAGTCGGCCTTGCGCAGTAGCGTGACCAGGATCCGGGTCGTGCTCTGCTTGCCCTGGCGGAAGGTCTGCATCATGACCCCGCCGACCGGACCCAGCTGTTCGGTCAGCGCCGTGGGCGCACCCTTCATCGTCGCGTTGGGCACGTCGACTATCAGGCGCGAGCCGTTGCGCTCCAGGCGGGCGCTGTAGGTGGGGGCCTCGCTGAAGCTGACAGCGATCCGCGTCACCCCCTGCTCGTCGGCCGCGAGCTTCATGTCGGTGGCCATTCGCGCACCGCCGGGGGCCGCCTGGGCCACCTCGGTCAGCGCCAGCGCCCACAGCGAAAACAGCGTGAAAGCTGCCTTGCCAAGTCGGGGCGAGATCCTCGTCATCATCGAGCTCCGGTCGGTTGAATGTGGCAGCCAGCGTAGCCGCGCCGCTCCAAGCGGACCAAGTTTCGCGCGGCGAAAGAGCCGCGGGGGCTCGCCTACTTCACGGCGCTGCCCTCGGGCCTGAGCGGGATCACCTTCGTGGCCGAGGGAACGTCCGGATTGTTCGGGTCTTCGCGCACGAGCACGATGTCACCATCGCGGATGCGGTCGACGCGCCAGTTGATCTCGTAGGTGGCGCCGCTACGGCTGGTGGTCTGCACCACGTCGGCACGACCGACGAACTGGCCGCGCTGGATCACGTGGCCCTTGCCCGTGGGGTCGACCAGCATGGCCTTGGCCGGCTGGATACGGGTGACGATGCCGATCAGCTTGAGCTCGTCCACCCCGTACTGGGCCAGGACCACCTCACGCTGGCTGCGGGCGCGGCCACGGGCTTCTTCCTTGAAAACCCGCGCGAAAGTGCGAAACGGATCACGGCTGCGCTCGGTCTCGGTGAACTCGGCTTCCGAAATATCTGCCTTGATCACCGGGGCGGCTGGGACAACGGGCGCCTTCGCCCCCGGCTTGCCACCCCCGGCGCCGGCCGAGGCCGAGGCACTGCCTGCCGTGCTCTGGACGATCGTTTCTTCTTCACAGCCGAGCGCTAGCGGCAGCAAGAGGACCAGGCCGGGCAGCAGGAGGCGCGCCATCAGTGGCCACCCTTCTTCGGGGCAGCGCCGCGCTTGTCGGCGGCAGCGGCCTGCGCCTCGTCCACCGCGCGGAAGGCGGTGGCCAGAGCCTCGACCCTGACGATGATGTCCTCGCCCTGCTCTTTCGGATCCTTGATCACGATGTTCTCGACGTTCGTGATGCGGTCGAGCTGCCCCACGCCGTAGAAGAACTTTGCCACCTGGTGGTAGCGACCCACGAGCTCGAGCTTCATCGGCACCCGGGCGTAGAACTGCTGGGTGACCTCCGGGTTCGGCGTCCAGGCGGTGAGCGCGACACCGGCCACGTTGGCGACGTTCTGAATCGAGCTGAGGAAAGCGGGGTACTCGGTGCTCGTCGGCAGGATCTTGTTGAGCTCGCGCTGCCTCTGCTGGCGTTCGGCCAGGTCGTTCAGGTCTTTCTGGTACTCGAACTCGGCCTTGCGCGCCTGCGCCAGCTGCTCACGCAGCTGCTTCTCCTTGCTCTCGGCCGCCTTGATGCTGCTGGCCAGATCGCCGTAGAAGATGACGAAGTAGGCCACGAAGGTCACGGCCAGGAGACCGGCGCCGATGCCTATCTTGGCGGCCAGGGGGAGCTTTGAGAGAGCCGTCTCGGCGCGGGCCATCAGTATTTCACCTGCGCTTCGAGCGCGAATTTGATCATCTCGAGCCCGCTCTTCTGGTCCTTCTCCTGCTTGGCCGGCAAGAGCGTGACGTTCGCGAAGTAGTCGGACAGGTTCATACGACGGGCCAGCTCGCTCACGTCTTCGCCGTCACGAGCCAGGCCCTCGAGGCGAACCTTGCGCTGCGCCTCGGTGTAGCTCGTGACCCACAGCCGGCGCGGGTCCCAGGTCGAGTTGTAGATCGCGAGCGGGTTGTCACGCCGCACCTGGCTCAGGCGCTCGGGCGACACGCTCGGGCCGCGACCAGGTGTCATGATCCGAGCGAGCTCGAGCAGCACGGCCGTGGGCCCGGTGCGAGCCTTCTGCAGGTTCTCGATCGCGCTCTCGCGCGCCTTCAGTCGCTCGAGCTTGGCCTTCACCTCGGGGTGGTTCTTGACCGCGTCCTTGGACTGCTGGATCTGCGTCTCGAGCTCTGCGTTCTTGCGCTGCTGATCCTTGAGCTCCTCGCTCTTGAAGCCGTGGAACACGAACAGGCCGGCGACCTCGGCCAGGAACAGCACCATCACCACCGCCAGCCACAGCTGGCTGCCCTCGGTGGGCTCCGCCCTGCGCTTCTGCGGCAGCAGGTTGATCTTGATCATGAGCGCGCCTCCCGCTCCTTGCGCAGCGCCAGGCCCAGGGCCACCGACAGCTGCGCCGCGCGCATCTGCAAGACCTGCTGATTGACCTCTCGAGCCTCGACCAGCACCCGCTCGAGGGGTGACCAGGGCTCGACCGCGACGCGCGAACGGCGCTGGATGGCGGTGGAGAGCGGCGCCAGGTTCGCCGTCCCGCCCGTCAGGTAGATGCGCGAGATGTCGTTCTCGCCGCTGGTGGCCATGTAAAAGTCGAGGCTGCGCTGGATTTCCGCGGCGATGGAGTCGGTCACCGCCTCGATCACCTGCACCACCTGCTGCGGGATCATGCCGGCGCTGTTGGGATCGTTGGGGTTGGCGCCCGTCCCACACTTGTAAGCCTCGGCCTGATCGAAGGGCACGCCGAGCTGCTTCTGGATCTCTTCGGTGATGGCGTTGCCGCCGTTGGCAATCTCGCGCGTGAACGCGCTGGCGCCGCCCGACACGATGTTGAGTGAAGACAGATTCGCGCCGACGTTGATCAGCGCGATGGTCTGATCGCCCGGCAGGCCTCGCGAGTGCTCGAACAGGTTCTGCACCGTGAAGGCATCGATGTCGCAGACCAGCGGCTTCAGCTTGGCGTTGCGCGCGAGCTGCGCGTAGTCCTCGATCTGGTCACGCTTGGCCGCCACCAGGAGCAAGTCCATCTGGCTGCTCTCGGCCCGGCGGCGGAGCACCTGGTAGTCGACTTGGACGTCCTTGATGTCGAAGGGAATGTGCTGCTCGGCCTCCCACTGGATCTGCTCGTCCAGCTCGGCCATCGTCATCATGGGCACGGTGATCTTGCGGATGATCACGCTCTGCCCCGAGACGCTCAGCGCACACTCCCTCTGTTTGATCTTGGCCTCGCGGAAGGCCTGATCCAACGCGGCAGAAATGGCTGCCGCATCCATCACCTGGCCATCGACGATGACCTGAGGTGCAAGCGGCACGAAGCCGAGCCGCAGCAGGCCAATCCCCTTTCGGGACTCCTTGACCTGGCAGACCTTGACGCCGGACGTGCCAATATCGACGCCGACGAGGTTTCGCCCTTCGCCCATGGACTCTTCTTAGGGTGGAATGCGCTGGAAAAATGCGCGCGGAGAATGTTGGCACCCTGGCCCGAAGACAGCCAAGAAAGCGCTCTACTTTTGGGCGAACGAATGCTCCGTCGCGCCCTGATCCGGCCCGGGTCAGCCGAGACCCACCATTAAAACCGCAGTCAGCTCGCGCTCTTCCGCGTGGTGGGTCACCGCTGACCCATTTAACCCTCTGGTGTTGTTCCCCGGACCTCGGCTGGCTCGAATTGAGAAATTTTCGAGAATTGGTAACGCTTTCGCCCTGAGACGGGCCTTGCGAGGGGGGTCACAGGTGACCCGGCCGTCCTGGACTGGTACAGCTAATGACGTGGATTAATTGAACTTTCTCACTCTGGCATAAGCTCTGCAATGGGGGAGGTCGAGGTGCTCGAGAATGTCCCAATTCGATGCCGCTCCCGACTTCCCCACGACAGCGACCCAGTCGGTTCCCTCGTACTCCTCCTACCTTCCCCTGACGTCGGAGCGCGCTGCTCGGGCACCTCACTCTCTTAACAGTGCGACCCGAGCCGTACGCCGGCCGTCGACGCATCCCGCCACCCAGGTCCCCTCGCGGGCGCGCCTGCGCAAGGTGCGCCGGGCCGCCTCGCCCGAGGAGCTGCTCAAGCTCTACACCCCGGTCGTACAAAAGATCGTGGGCGGCTTCCAGCGCAAGCTGCCGCGCAACGTGCTGCGCGAAGACCTGCTGGCCGCCGGCATGATCGGGCTGTGGGACGCCATCCAGCGCCACGGCGAAGAACGTGACGAAGGCTTCGAGTGGTACGTTCGCGTCCGCGTCCGCGGCGCCATCCTCGATGAGCTGCGCGCCCAGGACTGGCTTCCTCGCCGTCTGCGCGCGGCTGCCGCGGCCGGCGCGACCCCTTCTCTGCCCCCCAGCGTCGTGCGCTTCGACGACGTCAGCGAGTTCGAGCAGAACCGCTGTCTGTCCGAAGCTGCCAGCGGTGAGACCCAGCTCTGTGCCCGCGCCGAGCAGCAGTCGCTCCAGGACGCCGTCGAGCGGCTCCCGGAGCGCGAGCGTCACATCGTGCGCGAACACTACTTCAAGGAAGTGAAGTTCAAGGACCTGAGCCAGGAGCTCGGCGTCAGCGAGCCGCGCGTCTCGCAGCTTCACACCCGCGCCATGCAGCGCCTGCGCGATCTGATGAGCGCCGAAGCCGAAGGCTGAGCCCGCCCGGGCCCTCCGGCTCACATACGACCATCTCCCCGTGCGGCGAGCGCCGAAGTGCGCTTCGCTGCACGGCCATTTTGTCTTCTCGGGCCCGGCTAGTCCTGAAGTTGTCGCACGTCGACCTCGTTGCCTTCGAGGATGGCGGCGTAGCGGTTGGCCCAGGCGATGGCGTCGTCGAGCGAGGGCAGGTCGAGGATGGAGAAGCCGGCGATGAGCTCCTTGGACTCGGCGAAGGGGCCGTCGACCCAGGTGCGTTTGCCGTTGGGTGCGGACTGCAGCCGCTTGCCCTTCGAGCTCGGCGCCAGCATGACCGTCTTGAGCAGTGCGCCTGACTGGGTGAGCTCGTCGTGGAGCGCGCCGAGGGCTGCGGTCTGGGCGGCGGTCGCGCCGGCTTCGTTCTTGGGGTCGGACTTGCAGAGCAGCAGGAAGCGCCCGCCTTCGACGTCCGGCTTGGGCATCATGCCGAGATCCCAGGCCTCGACGACGGGGCCGATCTCGATCTCGCCGTCGCCGATTGCCCCGGCGAAGCGCTTGGCCTGCTCGATCGCGTGGTCCATCGACTTGGCCTTGAGCATGGCCATGCCAGCGACGAGCTCGTTCTGACCCTGAAATGGGCCGTGGGTGACCGTGGTGGAGCCGCCAGCCGTGCTCAGCCGCACGCGCTGCGCGCTGCGGTGTAACCCGGCGCCGTCGAGCATGACGCCCGCCTTCAGGCTCTCACCGACCAGCTCCCCCATGCCCTGGATGATCTCCTGGTTGGGCGGCGTACCGGCCTCCATGCTGGCGTCGACTTTGTGCATCACCATGAATTGCATCGTGTTCTCCGGTTCCGGGCTCTTATCCGAGTCCCGGCCAGGCGTCGCCCGACCTGCACCGTGATCGACACGCGCCCTCCATTTTTCTGATTCCACCGGCGCTGGCTCACGGGCCCACACCGGCACGCGGCTTGCTCCTTCCCCGTTAGCCGCTTGTGCCGATGAAAAGGAGAACCCCATGAATCGAGTACCGTTGGTAGGGCTGGCCGCGCTGATGGCATTGGCCTGTTCCAAGGCCGGTCCGCCCGTGAAGGGCCCGACCGCGGCCGAGCACGAGCAGTTGGCGATGAACGAGGAGCAGGCTGCCGAAGCGCACGATATGGCGATCTCGCAAGCCGCTGGCCCTCACGCCAGCTACGCGGCCACTCAGGAGCAGACCAAGACCAATCAGGAGCAAGCGAACGTGCACCGCAAGCGAGCGGCCGAGCACCGCGCCGCGGCCCGCGAGCTGCGCTCCGAAGAAGCGCAGGCCTGCGAGGGGATCCTGGAGGAGGACCGCGACACCAACCCGCTGCAGCACCGCGAGGACATCACGTCGGTCACCACGATCGAGGAGAGCCCACCGCCCGCGATGGACGTTCCGGACGAGACCAGAACCGTCGGAGCCAAGATCGTCGTCCGCGCACGTCCCGCGATGACCGCGGAGTGGCTCCAGCGCAACGTCGACTGCTACATGGCTCGAACCGGCGCAGGCCCGACGACGCCCGACATGGTCGACTCTCCGCTGTCACTCGATGACATCGACGCCACCGTCACCTCGACGGGTGACGGCTTTGCCATCAGCGTCACCTCCGACGACAAGAGGGTGGTGAAGGAAATCATTCGACGCTCCGAGGCCCTGGAGAAGTGAGCGCGGTTCGCGCCTCCACGTCATCGAAGGCGAGGGAGCGAATAGCGCAGCCCGCGGCGGGTGGATCGAGGCGAAGGTAGAGCTCGTGTAGACCGGAGCCGAGCTTCAGCTGATCGACGCTGAACGAGAGCTTCGTCGCCCCATCCACCTTCTGCGCCTCGATCCACTCCACCCCGGTCGCGCTGCCGAGACCGATGGCGAGCCGCTGCGGCACCGCTGAGCGCACCGACAGTCGCACGTGGGTCACGTGAGGCCACTGCGTGCTGAACACCGCCCTCGCCTCGCTGCCCGTCATGACGACTTCGTTCTCGCCCTGAAGCGCCAGCCCCTCGGTCAGGTGCTGGCGCGTGAGCAGGGCGAGGTCGATGTCGCGGCTCGTCCAGCGCAGTGTGCGGAAATCGCGAATGTACCAGCGCGCGTGGCTCGCGTTGCCGAACGCCGTTCCCGGCAGGCCGTAGCGCGCGGCGAACCAGCGCTCGGCGGGGAAGATGGGCAACGTACCGAATCCGCTGTCCAGCAGTTGCCAGAAGCCAGTCACGCCACCGCCGTAG
>DATLIL010000675.1:0-4237 GCA_035539475.1 Polyangiaceae bacterium | reverse complement strand
TGCTTGCCCGTCTTGCCGCGCACCCACTCGAGCCGCTCCATGAGGTCGGCGATGTAGGCCACCCGGTCCTCGACCGAGAGCCCTGTCGGTATCTCGCGCGCGTGACTTGCAGCGGTGCCGGCGTGCCGTCCCTCTCTTGGGTCGACCGTTGCCGGCCTACTCCCGCCGTTCTTCCTGCCTGGTTTCTGTGCCATTCGCTACCGCTCCCCGTTGCCGTGTTTTTACCGTCTCGTCAGACGTCGGGGTGCTGCCTGCGCTGGTTGTCGCGTCTACGTGGTTGCGTTCGTGCTCAAGCCCTCGCGTCGTTGCGTGCGGCCCGCGTCACCGTCTGCCGCTGGGGGCGTCTGGTGCGGGCCTAGCCGGTGTCTGGTCTGACGCTGGCGCGCGGGGCTTCTCACCCGATTAGGGCCCGCTTGTCTTGAAACTGGCCTCACTTGTCCTGAACTGGTCTCAGTCCGATTGCGACCCGCTCGGCCAAATCCGTGAGCATTTGCATCGTCTGGTGGTCCTGCATCCGGAGCTCGTCCAGTTGCGGCCTGACTGTCTCGTCAATCGCCGCCTCGGCCTCCCCGCGGGCGAGCACCCGGAGCCGGTCGTCGATCTCGTCGAGGTACTGGCGGAACCGTGCTGATGCCTCGGCCATGTCGGGGCGCAGCTTGTTCTCCTGGGCGGCTCGGAGCTCCGGGATGTGCCGCAGCGCATCATGCACTCTGATCCTCGCTCGGGCGCCATCGGCACGCACGGCGATGGCCGCCCCCGTGTCGCGCTCGGCTGCACACACCATGCGATAGAGCCGCTTGGCCGCGGCGTAGGTGTCGCCCATGCCGAGCGCCTTGGCGGCCTTGCGGAACGAAACGGCGGCGCTCACTCGTCACCCGACCCGGCCACGTCCAACCATGCCGCGCAGGCCGCATCCCAGACTTCCGCGGCCTCCCTGGCGATCCGGCTGAACATCAACGCCCGCTCGACGCTCGGGCTCATGCGGTGCGCTTCCCGCTCGTTCTGCATGAGCTCCTCGGCCGAGAGGTGGTGCGCGTTGGCCGTGCGCTCGATGAACCGGCGCCCCTCGGCTGTGAGCTGCCAGAGAGCCGCAGCGCTGCCACCCTGGGGACCGAAGTAGACGCTCAGCGCCGCGAGCGCCCCGTGGCTCCGCTTGCCCACCTGGTCGAGTTGTCGCGTGATCCTGCCGTACCGAGCGAGCCCGGCCTCGTCGATCCAGTGCATCGCGTCAGGGTTGCCGTGGACGCTGCTCCCGGTAGCCCTGGCCGTCACGGCGCCCCCTCGGTTGCTGCGCCGCCTTTGCGTCATCCCCGAGCCGTCGCACTTGTAGCAGTGCTTGGTCATCTTGTCGGGTAGGTGCTGGGCGATCTCCTCGCCGGCGACCGCCTTGACTCCGAGGTCGCGCCAGCCGCGGGCCGTCTCAACGTCGGCGACTAAGCGAAGCCCGAGCCGCTTCGCCTCCGCCCTCCAGTGCCGCTCCAGCGCCTTGCCGTAGCCACCGCCGTCGCGCGCGCACGCTCCGGTCCCCGGCCTGTCCGTCTCCCGGTCGCCGCCGCAGCGGGTGCACGGGACGAGCTGGATGGCCATGACGGCCGCCCGCTCGAGCATTGCGCCAAGCCCGCCGCTCCCGCCGATGCCCGCGATCTGCGGGTCGCTGAAGTACCAGCGGAGCTCGCCCGCGTCGCTCGCGTGGATACGCCGCACGCCCGAGACTGGCTCGGGTTTGCTGCTCTCGATGTTCTCTGCTGCCGCCATCGTCGCCATCCTTCCCCGAGACCTGCTCGGAGTTTGGAATGTGTGCTAGGGTTCCGTTGACGTTGCGAGTCCCGGAGCCCCTGCTGGCGAAAGCTGGTGGGGGTTACGTGTTTTATTCGCTCTCCTTGAATCGTTCCATCCCCGCACAACGCTCGCTTGTGGTTGACCGTTTCATCACCGCGACTCGCTCACTCCGCCGCCATCTGCTGACGAGGTTGGGCGCCGACATCGCCCACCTTCGCCAGCGCCTCGTCAACACTCATCATGGTCGGCGCGTTCATTGCCGGCTTCCCGCCGTGGGCGTAGCCAGTGATCCACTCGACGTATGTCGGCCACACGGGCAAGCCTTCGAGTGCCCGCCAGACCGTGTATAGGTCTGCCAGGAACACGTCCGCCGCCTTGTGCCAACCGGTCGCGTGGATCACTGCCTTGGCGCCTTTTCGCTCAACTGCGCTCGGTTCATTCTTTCCTGCCGCTCGCTCTGCTTGTGTCGACTCATCCCGCACGGCCGCTCGCTCGTCGCATTCCGACTCTTCCGCATCGATCGCGTCCAACTCCGGATCCCACTCACGCAGCACATTCCTGACAGCGTCGTAACGCCCCGAGTGCTGCATTCGATGCTTGTAGTTGGTCCACACGTCTAGATACTTCGACGTGCTCCCGCTTGGCCTCTCTGTGCTCTCCTTCGCAGCGTTCTTCCACATCGCCGAGAACATCTGATAGAGCCGCATCCGCATCTCGGCGTTGAACTTATTCTTTTGTCCCTTCGCGCGACGCTCGAGCCTACCGTTGATCACCGCTAGTCCGCAGAATCGCCGCAGCTGGCTCAGCTTCTCGCTGCGCTGAATGTCGATCTCGGCAACCAGGTAGGCGGCAACGATCGGCCCGACGCCGAACACGTCACGCAGGAAGACCTTATAGATCGGAATCTTCCTGAGTTCTCGCAGCATGGCCGTCTCCAGCTTCGCCGCCCTGTCGCGCTGCCGCTTTGCTGTGTCCTGCAGGTCGACCATCACGTCCTCGGGTAGCCGACACTTCATCACCTCGCCGGTTTCGCGGATCTTCTTGTCGCGCGCCATGTTGTCGATGGCTACCGCCGCCTTCGTGATGGCCTTGTGTTGGAGCACGAGGCGCCGCAACTCCTCGCGCGGGTCATCGCTCGATGGTGGCCCAGCAGGTCGTTTCGCTAGTCGCTCGATTGTTTTTAGGGTCGTCATTTGGTTTCCTCGCTTTTCGCGTTTCGTTTCATCAAGATCGATCGCTCGCTCGCGAACCTTCGGGTTCGTCAGGTGGTATCGCTCGCTCGTCGTGGTTCGGTTCGTCCCTCATGGTCACTCACTCATAACCCAACGCTTCATCCTGCCGGATCGTTCGCTCTGGGACTATCGATTCGTCTGATGCCCACGCTCGCTCTTCTCGTGTCGATTCATCAAGTAGTGTCGCTCGATCCCGCGTTCGCGATTCATCCTCGAAAACCACTCGCTCGCCACTGACCGGGCCATCGCGCTACATCGCTCACTCTGGCGGCGCCACGCCATTCTCCAGCAGCAGCTTCTCCAACTCCTGGCACCGCGCACACGTCTTCTTCTTCGGCTCGCTCCTGCCGGTGATCTCGCGCACGCGCGGCTGAGCCATGCGCAGCGTCAGCGGGTTGCCGCCGTTGGCCTTGGCCTCGCGCATGAGCATTAGCTTCACAGCCTGCACGTGCCCCTCGGGCACATTGTTGGCGACCCAGACCGCCACACTGTGGTGAATGGTCCGTCGACACGCTTCGCCGAGCTTCTCAACCGCTCGCGCGCGGACCTCGAACCATGCCAGCGAGTTGCCAGCCCCAAACTGCTTTCGCAGCCAGGTTGTGCAGTCGAGCCCAGCTGCCTCTTCGCGCACCGATTCCCAGTCCGCGGCCAGTTGCATTACCTCGCTGGCGATAACAAGCGGACCGGTGGCGGCGTCAGCAAGCGCTGACCTCCAGCGCGATGCCCGTGCCAGCAGAGGTTCGGCGTTCAGTCTTGCTGCTTCGTTCATTTCTGCACCTCTCTCCTAAACACCCCCAACGTCATCGTCTCCCGCCCTTGCTTATCCCCCGGCGCTCTCACCACCGGCGGCGACTCGTCAACCCACCCAGCCGCCCGCAGGATCTCACAGCAACGCACCGGCACGGGGAAGTCCCGATCGTCGAACACCAGCGTCCGCACCCGTGGCGAGTCGATAACGGCCCGCGTGAACCGCTCTTGCTCCTCCCCGTGGTCGCCGTCGTAGAACACGAAGTCGAACGGCAGCGGGGCGACGAGCGTCTGGCTCATCTCGAAGCGCACGGTCACGCGCGGGTCGGCGAAGTGGTCGGCCATGTTGTTGAGGAAGATGTCCGGCGGCGTCTCGGGGACCCAGGCGTCGGCGATGTGGGCGTCGACGGTGGTGAGGTGCCAGCGGTCTGTGTGCAAAGCGACGTGAGACGACCGCAGCGCATGCACCAGTCCGCACG
>DATLIL010000674.1:0-6803 GCA_035539475.1 Polyangiaceae bacterium | reverse complement strand
CTCGAGCGCTGCGCGGGGCTCGGCGCCGCCCCGCTCGCCTACATCGAGGCGGCCTACGAGCTCGTGCGCGCCGAGCCCCGCGCAGCGCTCGTGACCGGACCGGTGAGCAAGGCTGCCATTGCTCACTCGGGCTTGCGTCGCGCGCGGAGCTTTCGCGGGCACACCGAGTGGCTGCAGGCGCTCGACGGCGCCAAGACCAGCGTCATGTGTTTTGCCGCGGACCGGCTGGTCACTAGCCTGGTCACGACGCACCTGCCGCTCGCCGACGTTCCGCGCGCGCTGAGCCCCGGCGTCGTGAGTGAATCGACGTACTGGCTCGGACGACTGTTGCTCGGTCTCGGCAAGCGCCGCCCGCAGATCGTGGTTTCGTCGCTCAACCCTCACGCCGGTGAGGACGGCATGTTCGGCGGCGAGGAAGCCCGCGCCATCGTGCCCGGCATCGCGAGCGCCCGGAAGCGCCTGGGACGGAGCGCAGTCGTCAGTGGTCCGATCGGCGCGGAGACCGCTTACCGCAAGGCCTACAGCGGCGCCTTCGACGGCGTGGTCGCGATGTACCACGACCAGGCGACGATCCCGATGAAGCTCATCGCGTTCGGCGACGCCGTGAACGTCACGATGGGGCTCAGCGTGGTGCGTACCAGCGTGGATCACGGCACGGCCTACGACATCGCCTGGCAGGCCAAGGCCGACCCGGGCGGCATGCGCGCGGCGATCGAGCTCGCCGCCAAGCTCGTCGGCCGCCAGCGGTAGTGGTAGACGTGCAGGGGTGGAGATCGCCCGCGTCGTAGCCTCGCTCGATGCATTGCTCGAGGAGCCGGGCGCTCCGTACGAGGAGCTACGGCTGGAGGCGCTGCGCGCCTTCGCGTTGCGCAGCGCTCGCGGGCTCGGGCTCGTATGCGGGGACGAGGTTCCCGAAGGGCGGCTGTTTGCGGGCTCTGGCGCGGTACGTCTCGAGCACGCGTTTCCGGAGGCCAGCGAGCTCGACCAGGCGCGCGCGGCCAGCGAGCTGGGCCAGCTGCTCGAGGCGCTGCTGGCCCACGACGTCCAGCGCGGTCGCCTGGTAGCGACGCGGTCTCGCAAGCGCAGCGGCAGCTTCTACACACCTTCCGCGATCACGGCCGTGCTGGTCGAGCAAAGCCTCGAGCGCCTGCGTACGCTGCCCGGCTGGCCGCGGGTCAAGGTCTGCGATCCGTCCGCGGGCGCGGGCGCGTTTCTGCTCGCCGCCGGCCGCGGCCTCGAGCCCGCGCTCGGGCGGCGCGCCATCGTCGAGCAATGCCTGTACGGCGTCGACATCTCGCCGCTGGCGATCGCGGTGGCCGAAACGGCGCTCTGGCTCTACGTCGGCGAGCGCGACTTCACGCCGGCCATGGCAGGACGCAACTTGCTCGTGGCTGACACGCTGGCGCTCGCCCGTGGGGCGCTGCCCGCCTTCGACCTGGTGCTCGGTAACCCCCCCTGGGTCGCCTATGCAGGACGCGCAGCGCAGCCTCTGACCTCGGCGCAGCGCAGGCGCTACCAGGTGACCTTCGCGGCCTTCAAGGGTTATCCCACGCTGCACGGCCTGTTCGTCGAGCGGGCCGCAGAGCTCGCTCCGCGCGGCACGATCGCCCTGCTCCTGCCGAGTCCGCTCGCCGATCTCGATGGCTACCGTCACGTGCGTCGCGCCCTGACCAGGACGCACCTCGTGCGTGAGCCGTTGCTCGAGTTCGGTCAGGACGCCTTCGACGGAGTCACGCAACCCTGCTTCGCGCTGCTCGCGGACGCGGCGGAGCAGAGTGGTCCGGGCGAAGAGCGGCCGTTCAGGCTGGCCGAACGCCAGCGCGTCGCCGGAGCAGCCGCAGAGGTTGCGCCGCCCGCCGCCGTGCTGCGTTTACTCGGCAGCGAGCCGCTGCCGCGCGAGCTCTTCGGCGAGATGGGCTTTCAGAGTAACCGCGTCGTGAGCGAGCGGCTCTTCCGTCGCGGTCCGGCCGGTGACGGCCACGACTACCCGCTGCTCGAGGGCAAGGACGTCGCCGAGTTTCGCGTGGGGCAGCCACGGCTGTTCTTGAAGGCCGATCAGGCGGTGCTGAGGCGAAGCGGCTGTCGCCTGCGCGCCGCCGGCGACTACCAGCGCGTGCGCTTCGTCGTGCGTCAGACCGCCAAGATGCCGATCGCGGCGCTGCACACCGGTCTGCCGTTTCGCAACACGCTGCTGGCTGGCTTCGATCACGGCGAGTTCACTCCCGAGCTCATGGTCGGGCTCTTGAACAGCGCGCTATTTCGGGCGCTGCACCTGGCGGCACGGCGCGACGCGCGGCAGGCCACGTTTCCGCAGGTCAAGGTCGCGCACCTGCGCGCGCTGCCCAGGCCCCCGGACAATTCCGAGCTACGCGCCCGCGTTGCGGAGCTCGCTCGCAGCGCGACCGGCGGCGGCGTCGACGCCGCGCTGCGTGCTGCGCTCGACGAGAGCGTGTTCGACCTCTTCGAGCTCCGTCCCGAAGAACGCCACGAGGTGGTCGCCTTCGTGAGTATGCGCTCCTAGCGCAGCGGCGGTCGCACTAACAGCAAGGGCTCGCGCTCCAGCATCAGGTAGGAGAGCGCGGCGCGTCCCAGATCGGGGTGCTCCTCCGCCTGATCGAAGAAGTCTTCGTCGCGGATGCGGAGCAGCGTGCTCGGCTCGATGGCGTGAGCGCTATAAGCGCCGAGCTCGCCGGCCAGCGCCGCGGCCCCGCCCAGCAGCGAACCGGGCCCGTAGCTGCTGACGACGCCGCGCGCTTCGTGCATGAGCTCCACGGTGCCGGCTCCGACGACGTAAAGCGTGTCCTTCTCGCCACCCTGCTCGAACAGCACCTGTCCGGACTCGACGCGCAGCTCCTCGGCGACGAGAGCCAGGCTGGCCGTGCCTTGCATGCCGGCGTTACGCAGCAGCGTGGCGTCGCGCAGGATCAGGATCTTTTCGTAGAGCGGCAGCGGCGCCGGGGGCAGGTTCACGTACGCCAGCAGCGGCTCGGGTAGCTTGGCGGCGAGCTCGAGCCAGAGCTCGTGCAGCGAGCGCGCGGTGTTCTTCACGGCACCGCGAGTGAGCACGCCGTCGTCCTCGATCAGATCGAGCCAGACGTTGGCGCGCGCTACCAGCAGGCGGGCGTCCGAGCGAACGACACAGCGACGGACGTGTGGCCTGTCGACCATGACGTCGATGATGCCGACGATCGAGCGCGGGCCGAAGATCCATGGTTCTGCTCCGGGCAGCTCGAGCGCGAGCTCGCCCTCGATCACCATGAACAGACGTTCGGGCCGCTGCCCAGGCTCGAACAGCACGTCCCCCGCCCTGGCCGGCAAGGGGATCAGCGCCGCAGCCAGCCGCGCCGCTGCCTCGCCGCCCAGCCCGAGCAGCGTGGAGCGCACGAATAGCTCGCGGGCAAGGTGATCATGATCGGTCATGGTCATGGCGAGCCTCGTGGTGTGACCTGTGGCACCGGCGGCGCGCTGTGGCGGCGGCTCAGCGGCGGTGCACGCTGCGCTTCGACGGCGATCGCGCGCAGCATTGGATCGGGATCGTCGGACAGGAGCTCGAGCACGCCCTCGACCGAGTCCGGCATCACACCGATGAAGGGTTCAGCGCGCGCGATGCGCTCGAGCGGCGAGAGCTCCTCCACGACCAGTCGCAGCACGCTGCTGCTGTCGCTGGCGCCGCGCTCCCAACCGCGTACGAGCGCGTCGAGGAACTCCACGGCGCGCGCGCGCTGGTGGCGATCGCTGGCACGCAAGGCCGAGAACACGCTGGCGACGTCGTCGCTGCGCTGGGTGGTCTGGATCAGGCGCCGAATGCGATCCAGCGACTGACGCAGCTTGTCGTCGAGCAGACCGAGCACGAGCGCGCGGCTGGTGCGCTTGCTGGCGGTGGAGTCCTCCCGCAGCGGCTCGAGCAGCGCGAACAGGCGCAGGTACTCGACGCAGTTGCGCTGGAGCTCGGCCGCGATGGGCTCGAACGGGATGCGCAGGTTCGTGCGCAGCGCGAGGTCTTCCAGGCCGCGCAGCGCCTTGTAGCGCACCAGGCCCTGATGGGACGAACGCAGCAACGTGATCAGCACGTCGATCGCCGCGGTGGTCTCGAACGCGGCGATCGTGCGCGGCAGGTGCAACAGCAGCCGGCGCGAGCTTTGTGGGTCGTCGATGCGGCGGACCAGCTCGGCGAACGCCGGCTCCCCCAACCGCACCAGGGCGCTGCGTGCCCGCGCTCGGTCCTCGCGCGCCTCCAGTCGCTCGATCAGAAAGGACAGCGCGCTTTCGTCGCTGACCTTCGTGAACGCGCTCGTCACGGCGCTCGTCAGCTCCGGCCGGCGCGAAAGGTCGAGCAGTGTTCCCACCGACTCGGCGCTCGGATGTGCGGCGATGGCCTCGATCAGCGCCAGCCGCGTCTCGTGCCCGGCTTCGCCTTCGGCCGCCAATAGCGGAGCCACGCGCGGATCTTCGGACAACGTCCGCTGCTCGCTGTGGGCCAGGTAGAGCGCGGCGGTTGCGCGCAAGAGCGGCTGTTCACTCTCTGCAGCGCGCAGCAGCGAGCCGTGAGCGCCGGCGCGGACCAGCGCCTTGACCGCGGCTTGCTGCACCGCCGCCGAGCGGTGGCTGAGCAGACGTTCGGCCAGCGCGAACCAATCTTGCCGTCCGTCGTTGGCCAAGATGTCGAGCGCGCGCACCAGTACACGCTCGTCGTCGTGATACAGAATCAGCGCTGGGATCAGGCGCGCGCGTCCGCGGTCGGCGAGCACGTTCATCGCAGCGATGACGTCGTTGGCTTCCGGCCGCGAGAGCGCCTCGATCAGGGCCTCGACGGCCGTCAGGTCGAGCTCGGCCGCGCTGAAGTCTCGATCGAGATTGCCGCGGCGCAGGGCCTTCCGAAAGAGCTCGAGGTAGGAGACGCGCAGGCGCACGATCGAGACCAACCAGAAGCCGGCCAGACCGGTCGCCACCAGGGCCAGCACCGTCAGCGAGGTGCGCGCCGCCAGGAAATAGAGTGCGATCGCCGCCGCCGCCTGGGCTCCGCGCGTGACGACGCTGTCGACGAAGGCCTTGGCGCGCTGCTTGGTCGAAGGATCGAGCGGCGCCCAGAACAGCTCGAGCCCGACGCGGTGCACCGAGTTACGCAGCGCTCCGTCGGCGCCCTTGGTCACGACCATGCCGCCGAGGGCGGCCCCGCCGGTCGCGGCGACACTGCTGGTCAAGAGCAACGCCGCGGGGGTCACCAGCGCGACGCCGACCACGCCCAGTCGCGCCACCAGCGGCCCGGCCACGGCCAGCTGCAAGGCCAGGGAAACCGCGTTCAGGACGAGCTGGAAGCGAGCAAAGAAGGCAGCCATCTCGCCCGGCTGCACGCTGCTGGCCACTCGCGCCTTGAACACGTAGTCGACCACGACAGCGAGCGCGGTCGAGGCGGCAGCGATCGCCGCAAGCCGCCACACGAACGGCTCGTCGCGCAGCACGCGGAAGGTGTCGCCGGCGAGCGCGGGCACCAGCGCCCGCTCGGCCTCGTCACCTTCGACCTCGATCAGCGTGCCGACCAGCGCCGCGACCAGGAAGAGGATCGCGGCCGCAACCAGCAGTGCCTGGACCGAGAAGCGTGTCAGCAGCGCCGTCGCCGTGCCCGCTCCGGCGATGGCGCCCAGCACGCCGCCGGCGGCGAGCGGCCCGAACAAGCGCCGGCCCTGCGCCGCCGTGAACAGGTCCGATGCCAGGATCCAGAACTGAGCGACGAGCGCGGTCGCTGCCAGCGCACCAAAGACGTAGAGCGCGAACACGAGCTGGTCGGACGCTGGTCGCAGTCGGAACCAGGCAACGCCATAGGCGGTGGCCACCAGCGTCGCCACGATCGCGCTGCGTGCACCGACCAGGCGCACCAGGTTTGCGCTGAGCGGCGTCACGATCAGGGTTCCGACGGCGACGGCGACGTAGACCAGCGCGAGGCGCTCGGGCGGAAGCCGGGTCAGAAACAGTGCGTCACGCGCGGTCTCCACCAAAGTGTGCCCGGCGATGGTCAGGCCGAGCAGGAGGAACGCGAGCACGAACGGGCGCTGCTCCGCGAAGCGCAGATCGATGAGGCGGTGGCGGAGCGACGAGAGCATCGAGCGGTGGCTGGCCAGGACTTTGTTGGGCCTGGCCGCGGAAAACACCAGGAAAAGTAACGAAAAAAAGCGCGGCCCTTGCCACGCTGCGCGGCAGGCCTAGATTTTCGGTCATGCGCGATCGCTGCGCAGGCAAGAACCTCGGTCCCCGCGCCCAGCGCACGCAGCTGCGCGTGGGCGTGATCTGGCTGGCGCTGGTGCTGGTGGCAGGTTTTGCGCTCGTGGAGCTCGGCGCGGCGGCTGCCTATGGCTGGCTGCTGGTGCTCCCCATGGCCACCGGCATGTATGCGATGCTGTCGGGGCTCTTCGGCGTGTGCGTCTTTGCTGGCGCTCGCGGGGGCCGCCAGGCCGACTACGGCTACGAGCCCGTGGCCGACTGCGTTCTGCGCGTGCAGTTGCGCAATCGCGGCGTCGGCGTCTTGTTCGCCAGCCTGTGCTGGGCCGCCTTCGCGACGGCGATCTTCGTTGCCAGCGCCGGCACCTAGTGCGCGGTGCGATGAGTCGGACTCATCGCACGCCGGCTTCGCCGGCTGCGCTGCTTCGCAGCGCGCGCACCAGCTTCTGTTCGTCGGGGGCGCAGCCCCGCCCCAATCAAGTGAATTGATTGGGGCCCCACCCCCGGTTTTTGGGGGCCCGGCCCAAAAACATTCTCGATGAGATGCCGCGACGTACTCGCGAGCTTCCGAGCGGGCACCGGCTTCAACC
>DATLIL010000673.1:0-6032 GCA_035539475.1 Polyangiaceae bacterium | reverse complement strand
CAGGCCGACGCGCTTTCGCACCTCGCGGCGTCGACGACGCGTGCCCCGGCCCCCGAGGTGGCCCGCGCCGCGGGTTTGCCGGGGCCTGCCGAGGCGGCATGCCTGCTCGATGTGCTTTGGCAGGGCATATTGGCGGAGGTGTAGGCGGGAGGCTTCGGGATAAGTTCGGGTCCGCGTTGTCTTTGTCGGGCGACACGCTGCTCATCGGGGCGGCCCGGGCCGACATCGGCGCGAACCTGGACCAAGGTGCGGCGTACGTGTTCGTGCGTAGCGGAGGCGTCTGGACCGAGCAGGCGAAGCTCGTCGCGAATGACGGGGCCGGGAGCGATTCCTTCGGCGGGTCGGTGGCGTTGTCGGGGGAGACGGTGCTCGTCGGGGCGACAGGAGCCAGTGTCGGGGGGCAGGAGAAGCAAGGTGCGGCGTACGTGTTCGTGCGCAGCGGCTCTGTGTGGACCCAGGAGGCGAAGCTCGTGGCCAGCGATGGGAGCGCGGTCGATAGCTTCGGCACGGTGGCGCTGTCGGGTGACACGGCGCTCGTGGGGGCGTCGGCGGACAGCGTCGCAGGGGGGTCCTCTTATCAAGGGTCGGCGTACGTGTTCGAGCGCAACGGCGGGGCGTGGACCGAGCAGGCGCACCTTTTTGCGAGCGACGAGAAGGAGAGCGACGCTTTCGGCGGCGCGCTCCTCTTGTCGGGGGACACGGCGATCTTCGGGGTGAGGGAGCACGACCTTGCCGGGAAGGGCGAGGGGGCCGGCCGTGTACGTATTCGGGCGGAGCGGGGCCACCTGGACCCAGGACGCGAAGCTCGTGGCCAGCGACGGGGCACCGTTCGACGCCTTTGGCGGTGCGGTGTCGCTGTCGGGGGACACGCTGCTCATCGGGGCCACCGGGCGCGACATCAACGGGATGCAGAACCTGGGGGCGGCGTACCTCTTCGCCCGTGACGGGGTGACGTGGACCGAGAAAGCGAAGCTCGTGGCCAGCGACGGGGCACAGCTCGATAACTTCGGCGTGGCGGTGGCGCTGTCGGGCGACACGGCGCTCGTGACGGCGTTCTCGGACGACGTCGGCATGAACAACAACCAGGGCTCGGCCTACGCGTTCGTGCTCCGGAAATCGGTTTGTTGCGCAGACGCGGTGTGCAGCGGCGCCGGTGGCAATGGTGGCGCAGGCGGCTCCGGTGGCAATGGTGGCGCAGGTGGCAATGCAACGGACTGTGGGACGCGCCGGACGCGAGCGTCGAAATCCCCCTGCCCAACTGACTTGCCAACGCAACTCTGAACACCAATCTCCATGAGCAAATTTCCGACGCAATTCTGCTTTCTTTTTGGATCGATGCTCGCGTATGAATCCACCCATACCGCTTGCCGTCACATTCTGATCACACATCAGACCGTGATGTTGGTTAGCGGTACTCTTGCAGCAGTGGACCCTTGAACACCAGGCAATCTAACCATATCTTTCGGCTTACGCAGAGTCCTGCGTCCTGCGCGCTGGGCTGTCCCAAGGAACTGCTCCCCAGAAAAAGTTTGACATTGGCCATTGCATAATCGGGCGTGAGCCCGCAATGCAGTGCGCCTTGACGTGGGGCATCAATCGCGACCGAGAGCGACACCAAAACCGTCGTATGACCAGAGCTTGTTCGATGAGCAGGAAGGAACTTTTCGTTATCCTCGGGTTCGGGGCAGTCGCATTCGCATTCGCCACGCTCTCAGGAGCAGTGAGCTGGGCCTTTCAATTCGTCGTCACCGGACTCACGTATTTCTTTGCGGGCATTACTCTCAACAGGCGTCGGGCAACTGGTGAGCACCGAGGTATCGTGGCGCTCATCGTGCTCGTGCCATACCTGCTGATCTACGGAGGCGTCTCAATTGTAGCACATTCTCGACAAACCTATCCGATCTGGATCATCGGTGTTTTCGGGTATGCGCTCGGAGTTCTGGCGGGAGCACGGCTACAGCGTCGGCGCAACTTGATTATCGTCGCGGTCGCTTACATTGCAACGGTAGCCTTTGGTGGGGTGTTCTTCATGAACCGCTGGCTGGCACATGTCTTCCAGCCAGCCAGTTCGAAGATCAATAGGGAGCTCCATTTCAGTCTCTCGAAGGAGGACGGCACCCGGGTAACGTCCGATGACCTGAAAGGTCGCGTAGTGGTTTTGAAGTTTTGGGCCACCTCCTGCACCGCATGCATGAATGAATTTCCCACGTTCGAGCTCCTGTACAAGAAATACGAGGCGGACCCGGATGTGGCGATTTACTCCGTGAACATTCTGCTGGACGACGAGAGGCCCAGCCAAATTGTCCAGTACACGAAGGGATACACGTTCCCTGTGCTCTTCACGAGCGACGATGTCCGAGATGTCACGAACAGGTTCGGTATTGAAAGCATTCCCACGATACTCGTAATCGACAGATTCAGTATCGTAAAATACAGCGGCCCCCTCGCCATGGGTAGCCATGATTTGATCGATGATATCAGTGTTCTCGTGCAGCAACTGAGGCGAGAATCTCACAGCATCCAGTAACGAACTGCCAGTACCAGGGGAGTTCAATGAACAAGTACCGTCACGTGTTGTCCGTTGTAGCGATCGCATTCGTCGGCGGAGTCGCCGGCTGCATGGCGACCACCAATACTGCCGAGGACGAGGATGGTCAGCGCGAAGACGTGCAGTCGGACGTGTCATCGCTGTCCGAGAAAGACGACTGCGCCACCGTCCACGCGTGGGTCGAGACGAATCGCAACTATCTTCCGTCGACCTACAGCGAGAGGTCGTTCGTCTCCCGAAGCCTTATCAGAAGGGCGTGTTCAGTGCGTCGTCGCCCACGGTGAAGAGCTCGCTGTGGAAGTCTCATCTCTCGCGCTACGTGGAGCGCCATCCCTCCATGAGCCAAGAGCAGCAGGCCGTCATCAACGAGGCCATGGCCTTCGCCTCGGAGGATCTATACGCCGGTGCTGTGTCGCAGGCGAGGACCGAGCAGGCCCAGCAGATCCTCGACGACGCGAAGAAAGCGTTCAGTTCCGCGGAATTCGGGCTGATTTTCACCGAGCTCGGGGATCCCGGTTCGGGCGGGTCACAACCCGGTTCGGGTGGGTCGCAACTGGAAGCATTCTGTAACTGCAGCACGCAGTCCGACCAATGCTGGGCGCATGGCAATTACACCTGCACGACGAACATCATCACGTGTACCTGGGCCGGCTCGGGGTGCGGGGCGTTCTGGAGCCACCCGTGCAACGGCTGGTGCGTCGGTTCCCCGGGGTGAGCTGCAGCTCCTCGCCTTGCACGTATCCGTTCGGCAACTCCCGTCATGGCGCTCTTCCAGGCGGCGGGACGCCCCCCCGAGATCTCCCGAGGTAGGCCGCGCGACGGACATGTGCCCCTCGCCCGACTTCTGTCTGCCCTGCTAGCACGATTCTGCCGCCATCACCCACACATTCCTATCGGCACGAGCGCCCGCACCGTCGCTCCGCGCCGCGCGCATCGGAAACGCGGCGCACGCACCGTACCCCGCGTCCGCCAAGACCTCGCCGAACTCGATGCCGCTGCGCATGATGCGCTCGATCTCGGCGAGCGCGATCTGCCACCTCGTCCGGAACACCACGACCTCGGGCACCTTCGCGCATCGCCGTCGCTCTGGATCGTGCGCCCATTCCTTCGGGAGGTAAAGCCGGAGCGCGACCGGGACAGGCACCTCGTCACGCGCAAGCGTGATGGAGACGAGAGCCTGCGGCTGCTATTGCCGACCCCGGCTGGGCCTGCCGCTCGGGCTTTCGACAGCGTTTCGAGCCGGAACGCCGCCACGAGCACATCGGTCTGCGCGTCGTTGCGGTCAGACCATAGGAGGGTTCAGGTACAGTAATACGTGGGAGCAAGGTCGAGGACGCGCTGCACGGCGGCGGGAGAGAGCTCGCGCAAGCGGGAGAGATAGAGCGGAGACTTCATCCCCATACCGATGAAGCCCCAGACGTTCGAGCGCTCCTGCACTTCGAAGATCTCGCTCCGCTCGGCCTCGGTGAACGTGCGCCCCGCGGCCTTCTCCAGCGTCTGGATGTCCAGCTCGAGCTGCCCAATCAGGGTGCCGCGGAGCGCCACGAGGAGCTCGGCGTACTCGTCCATGGCCGCGTCCATCGCCTCGGGCGTCTGGGCGAGGATCTTCTGAGCCTCCAAGAAATCGAGGCGGGCGTGCTGGGACTCTTCAAGCCAGTGGTGCTTGAGCATGTTGCAGAACAGCGGATCGAGCGGCTCTTCCTTGTTGCCATGGATGGTCTCCACATAGTGCTGCTGGGTCATGAGCTCCAGGTGCAGGTTGAGAATCAGCACGGCGAGGTTTGACTTCGACATAATGGCCTTGGCCACCTCGACCCGGTTATCGAGGAGGGCAGGAACGACCTTGAACCCGCGGGCAAACGCGGCGGTGTACCGGGCGAAGAGCTGCTGGTGCTTGAGCTCCTCCTCGGTAAAACGCAGAAGCGCGCGCATGTGCGTGGGTTTCCCGTGGAGCTCGAGGGTGGCCCGTTGCGACGAGAGGGCGACGGCGTACTCCTCCAGGAACAGGAAGAGGTGCGCATAGCTGTTGGAGCGGATGTGGTTGAGCAAGAGCTTCTCCTCCGCGCTCAAGCATCTGATAGGCTCGGTCCCGGTCAGTCTGTCGGAGAGGATCCGGCGGCTAAAATCGAGCGCGGTTCCCTCTGGGAGGATGTCGTCGATCTTCCACGAAACGCGCTCGGAGTTCTGGAGGCAGGACTGGTATTCAAAATCAGTGTTCACCATGCTCTCATGCAACAATCTCCAGCCTCCTGTCAATGCCGTGCTCCTCGTGGCACAGCGCCGCGTGTGCCCTGACCCACAGCCCAGCGAACCCAAAAACCGAAACGACTCGCTTAGGAAATCGTTTCCACGCGCACCCGAAACGAGTTCCAATACGAATGCACGACCCTGTAAAGTACCGTGTCCTCTGCTCGATGCCGCTCGTACCGGTCGGCGCCATGCAATTCGAAAAGCGAGCCGATTGCCGAGGTCTTCGCACCCGCACCCGCCGCCGCTTCCGCTCCCGCTCCCTCCAAGAAACCTGGCTCAGCGAGCGGGCGGCTCCACGTCCTCGAATGTCGTCCGCGCGGCGATGTCCTCTTCGCTCAGGTTGAGGAGGATCGGCAATGTCACTCGTTGCCACTCGTCGTTGGCGATGCGGCGGACGGTGACGGGTCCGGGGACATGGAGGTAAGCCGCGTCCACGATATCCATGATGGTGTAGAAGGAATTGTCGTTGATGAACGGCATCCGCGTGAAGTCCATCCGGATCGACGCGAAGGCGCTCCCGGGTAGGATCCGGCCGAGGTCTTCGAGGAAACTCCACAGGTAACGATTGGGATTGTGGACCCGAAGGACGCCGTCGAACGTGAGCATGAGACGATCCTCGTCATCCCGAGCAGCCACCACCGTGAAGACGGTGCGTCCGTCATCCATCACCATTCCGTACGTCAAGACCTTCATCGGTCTCCCCAGCATAACAGGATGCTCTAGTCCTTCGGTGGGCGGCCCGCTGCGCTCGGAAGCGGGAGCGGGAGCGGGAGCGGAAGCGGGGGCGGGAGCGGAAGCGGGAGCGGAAGCGCCTGCGGAAGCGGGAGCGGGAGCGCCTGCGGAAGCGGGAGCGCCTGCGCCTGCGCCTCCCGCTCCGCGCCTGCCTTCAGGTTGTCGACGCCTTCTTCCGCGGCCCGGTGGCCATGAAGTCCACCACCGTTTGCAGCTCGGCGGCCAGATCGGGCATTCGTTCCCCCATGGACGACAGCACGCCGTAGTACGCGAGGAATGCTTCCCACGCCTCCGACCCTGCCTGCGTGCCCGTATCCTCGGCGAGTTGCAGTGCGACGCGCAGCTCCTCCTCGATCGGCTGGAGTTGCTTCGTGAGCACGAGGTCGTTCTCGAGCCCTGCGAGCGGGATCGATTTCAGCGAGACGTTGTACTGCTTCGCCAGATCGATCACCCGCTGGATGTGCGGCTCCGCGCCTCTGCGCTGCCGCAGCGTGCGCTTACG
>DATLIL010000672.1:0-8519 GCA_035539475.1 Polyangiaceae bacterium | reverse complement strand
GGGCCGGGCAACGCGGGCGCTGCGGGCAACGCAGGCAGCGGGGTGGAAGCAGAAGGCGGCAGCGGCGGCGGCAGTGATGATCCCGGAGGCGCTGCGGGCGCGTCAGGCAACGGGGCCGGCGGCGCTCCGCCGACCTGTGGTCAGACCACGGCGCCGAACATCGAGGGCCCCTTCTTCAAGGTCGACTCGCCCGAACGCGGCAACCTGCGACAGGACGGCACCGCCGGCACCCTGCTCAGGATCACCGGCACCGTTTACGGCCCGGGCTGCACGCCGCTGGCCGGTGCGCTCCTCGACTTCTGGCAGGCTGACGAGACCGGCGCCTACGACACGGTCACCTACGTCTATCGCGGCCATCAGTACGCAGACGCCGACGGACGCTACGTGCTCGAGACCATCATTCCCGGTCGCTACCTCAACGGCGCCCAGTATCGGCCCGCGCACATCCACGTGAAGGCGGCCGGCGAGGGCACGATGCTGCTCACCACCCAGCTCTACTTCGAAGGCGATCCTTACAACGCGATCGATCCCTTCATTGCGCCGTCGCTGATCATGCCGCTGACCGAAGACGGATCCGGCGTGCAGCACGCCTCTTTCGATTTCGTGCTGACCGCGGCCTGACGGCCGCTGCACCCGAGCGAGCCGAGTGCTGTATGCTCGGCGGTCATGGGATTCTCGCCCCCGCCCGGTTACGGCCCTCCCCTGCCCGCCGTTGGTAGCTACGGCGGCCCGCCGGTCGTCTACTCGCACCGCAGTCGCTCGACGGCCTTCATTCTCTCCTATTTTCTGGGCTTCCTCGGCGTCGACCGCTTCTACCTGGGTCAGATCGGGCTCGGCATCCTCAAGCTCATCACCTGCGGCGGACTCGGTCTCTGGGCGATCATCGACCTCGTTCTGCTGTCGCTCAACGCCATGAAGGACGCGGAGGGCCGGCTACTACAACCGCCACCCACTCACCCGCAGGCCACCCTGAACGGCAACCACGTGCTGCTGGCGGCGATTTTCGCGGGCAGCTTTGGCGTCGATCGCTTCCTCCTGGGGCAGACGGGGCTCGGGATCATCAAGCTCGTCACCTGCGGCGGCTTCGGCATCTGGCAGATCGTGGACACGGTGCTCATCGCCACCGGCAACATCACCGACGCCCGCGGCAACGGCCTGCGCTGGGACCAGTCCGCCTAGGCTCGAAAAAGATCCGCAACTCGCGCCGGGGCTGACCGACCCTCAGCTCGGGAGGAGCGCGCCATGACCGAAGCAGTGGGTGGTTACCGGGGCGGAAGTGCGACTTGTGTCGAGGACTCGCTGGAACGACTCGAGAAGGCGGAGGACCGTCTGGCCCATTCCGAGCAGAAGCTCGAAGAGGGGCTCGGCTCTGCGATCATCAATACGGTGAAGGTCGCCGCCGTCTGCCTTGGCAACCCGGCCACGGTGGGCTGCGTCGTGGCCGCCACGCAGCACTTTCACCAGCTGTACGTGCTCAGCCAGCAAGCAGAGCAGTACGCACGAGAGGCCGAGGAGTACGAGGCGGCCCTGGCAGAGCACCTCGCCTGCCTGTCGCGCTAGCGGGTCCGCAGCCCTTGTTCGCTGTGGGCGGAACGCTGAGGCTCTCGTTCGGCCTCGCTGTCGTCATCCGAGTCGAAGACGCTGACGATCCCGACGAGCAGGCTACCGAAGACGCCCGCGATGGCACCTCCGGCGTTGTCGTCGTCGACGCTGCTCGCGCCGGACATCTCGTCCTCTTCGGGCGCATGCTGCGGGAAGGCGCGGCAGAGATCAGGGCCGGCAGCCTCCTCGCAGAGCAAGCCAGGCCCGCGGGCGACACGGACCCCGGGCGTCCGCGAGAGGCAGGTCTGGCGGTACTCGGCGTCTTCCAGGGCGAAGCACTCGTACCAGCGCGAGACCGCCCCGGAATGCTGGGCGGTCTCGAGCTCGAAGCGCACGTAGGTGGCCTCACTGGAAGCGTAGCGCTGCTGGGGCCCGCAGCCGGCGAGCAGCCCGAGGAAGATCAGTGACGCTGCGAGTCGCAAAGACATGCGTGACCCTTCGCAAGAGTCATGCTCGCCGTTTTCTCGGCCGATCGCCCAGAAACCGGCGCAGATCGTGGCAAGCGTTGCCACGGTCGAAGGGCACAGCGAGTGGCACGCCGTTCACAGCAGACTTGGCCCGGGCCAGGGCCGTCCCGGTACCATTTCACGCCTAGGAGAACTCATGCGCCGCTCTTCCTTCCGATTTCACGGTCGCAGCCCCCGCCGTACGGCTCGTCTCGAGTGCCAGCTCGTGCGCGAGCGCGACTTTCGCCTGATCGCTGACCGCATCATCGACCTGTCGCCGCGAGGCATGCTGGTCGGCCCTGCCGATCCGGTGCTGACCGGGGAGCGCCTGCTGCTGAGCTTCTGTCTGCCGGGGTCGTCGTACTGGATCGACGGAGAGGCCGTGGTGAGCCGCGTGCTGCACGGCCGGCGCCCGGGAGAGCACTCGCGCGGCCTGGGCCTGTCGCTGGAGGGCCTCTCGCAGTTCTCGAAGATGATGCTGGAGCGAACGCTGCTGCAATTGCCGCCGGCTCCGCCCGGAGTGCGTCCGGGACGCCGCCAGGCTCCGCTGGCACTGCTCGGCGAGCTCTCCCGCTCCTTCCCGCGCGGCGTCGATTCACTGCCAGCGTGGTGAACACGCCACACCTACCGTCACCGACAAATCTTTCCGGGCAGGGCGAGCCCGAGCGCCGACCATGGGTTACCCTTGTGGGATGGTGCCCATTTTCCGGTCCGAGCGTTCCCGGGCAACGCGCGGCCTGAAGGTCCTGGGATATGGCGCGCTCTGGTTCGTGTTCGGCAGCGCCATCCTGCTCGCCATAGCGCTGAGCTTCGCACTCTTCGGAGTGACAGACGCTCTCGCGAACTACCTGCCGTTTCTCCCCGCTCGTGGGGAAAAGCCCGCAAAGGAACAGACCGTCGCCGCACGGCGCCCCGCGGCGAAGCCGGCGGTGCCTCGCGTGGTGTACCTGAACCGCGAGGGCGCCACGCTCGTCGCCGGCGTCGACGACGCCAGCAAGAACAGCGCGTCGCTCGTGCGCAGCGCCAAGCAGAAGTACGTCGCGTTTCCCGCCTTCGAAGGCACTCCCGCGCAGTGGAACACCGTCGTCGAGTGCGTGCGCGATCGTTTCGCGCCGTTCGCCTTGAGCATCGTCGATCAGCGCCCGATAGAGCCGGGCTACATCATGGCCATGATCGGCGGCACGGCCAAACACTTCGACCAGGCCGATGCGATCGCGGGCGAGGATCACGAGCACGCGGTGCGCACCGGGCTCTCACCCTTCAATGGTGAGGTCATCCCGGCCGCCGTGGTGTTGATCTTCGCCAAGACGCTCAACAACCACCCGCGCAGCGTGTGCGAGACCGCCGGCATGGAGATCGGACACGCCTACGGCCTCGACCACGAGATGGACTGCCACGACCTGATGACCTACCTGCCCCAGTGTGGGCCGCGTCGCTTCGTGGACAAGGCGGTGCCGTGCGGCGAGCAGAACCCCCGCGAGTGCCGGCGCGGCGGACAGCGGCAAAACTCCTACGGTAGATTGCTCGAGATCCTGGGCCCGCGGTGATAGCGTCCGCGGGCTTTGCCCCGCGTCCGGCTCAGCCTCTCTCTCCTCCTTCTTTCACTTTCTCGCACCGCGTTCGCGACGGAAGAGCCTGAGCGCGAGCCGCCCAAAGCAGAGCCGCCGCCGCCCAGCACCGGCAAGCGTGCGCTGGCCACGACCGCGGCGGTGTTCCCGGGCGCGATCGTGCACGGCGCCGGGCACTACGTGCTCGGCGACAAGGACACCGCGGGCAAGCTGCTCCTGGCCGAAGGCGTCGGCCTCGGCATGGTCGCCGGCGGCGGTCTCGGGCTGTTTCTCACCGGCGCCTCCCGTTACACCGTGGTGCCCTTCGCCGCGCTGGGCATGTTCGGTATCGGCATGTTCTCGTCGGCGCTGTTCGCCGACATCTACGGCAGCGCGGCGACGGACCAGAACGGCGCCTGGTCGCGAGCGCTCAGCGGGCCGGCGCGCTTCGAGAGCGAGCTCGGCTACCGCTACATCTCCGACGCGCACTTCGGCTACAGCGACTTCGTCGTCGAGCGCTTCGCTCTCTGGATCGCGCGCACGCGGCTCGAGCCGTCACTGTGGTCGTCGTTCCAGGGCGACAACGCGCGCTACCGCTTCTTGCTCGGTCAGCGGCTTTACGGCGCTCGCCCGGGGCAGCCGCGCCTGCTCGTCGATTTCGTGGAGCTCGAGGTCGCCGCGACGCACCACAGCTACGCTGGGGATTACTTCGAGCGCACGACGGTCGAGTCCTCCACGCACGCGCGCTGGGATCTCGCGCACGTCGGCCCCAGCCTGCGCGGCGCGTTCGTCGAGGGCAGCCTGGGTTACGCTTTCAACGTGACCTCGTTCAACTTCCCCGGCGTCGATCTGCCGAACGACTACGACGACCTGCTCCTCGCCACGATGGCGTTCGGCGTCACGCTGCGCGGCCCGGCCGCTACCGGTAGCGAGGTCATGATGTTCTACGATCACCGCCACGACGACTACGCCTCCGGCATGTTGATCTCGGGTCTCGGCAGCGGCGTCGCGGGGCACCTCGGCCTGCGCGGGCGCTGGTTCTTCGACGAGCGCTACGGCGTCGCCGCCGAGGGCATGTTCGGCTCCGCCATCGTCGCCGGCGCATCGATCCTGATACGCGAGGGTGCCCCATGAAGACGACCCCATACGTCGCCCTGCTGCTGCTCTCCTGCCTCAGGCCTTCCGAAGAGCGCACCGATGCCGATCTCGAGGTCGGTCGAGCGAGCCACGACGCCGTCACCATCAACGTCGCCGACGGTCTGGCCGCCGTACGCGAGCTCGGACGCGAAAACATCGTGCTCTGGGCCAGCGCCCCGGCGTGGAGCTTCACGCTCGACCACCCCGGCAGCACTGGTGACACGGTCGATCTCGAGATCCAGAATGCGATGCCGGACGGCGTCCTCGACGGCGTCGGCGCCACCATCGAGGAACTTCCCGGCGACGTCGTCACCCGCAAGCGCTATCGCCTGACCCTCGCGAGCTCGCGCATGAGTCTGCGCTTCGCCCCGCCTGGCGCCACACAGGGCGGCACCTTTCGCTTCGCCCTCCTGAGCGACGTGCAAGAAGCCATCGATCGCGTCGGCGATCTCTACGCGCGCATGAACACCGAGCCGGATCTGAGCTTTTTGTTCGGCGCCGGCGATCTCACCGAGCAGGGCACCCACGAGCAGCTCCGCCGCTTCCAGAACGAGCTCCTCGCGCTCGACATCCCCTACTACACGACGCTCGGCAACCACGAGCTCGGCCAGAGCCCGACGCTCTATCATGAGTATTTCGGCCGCGGAAACTTCTCCTTCGAGTTCCGCGGCGTGCGCTTCACGCTGCTCGACTCGGCCAGCGCCACGCTCGATCCCACCGTCTATGACTGGCTCGACGGCTGGCTCGCACAAGGACGCGATCAGGTTCACGTCGTCTCCATGCACATCGCGCCCATCGATCCCACCGGCGTGCGCAACGGCTCCTTCGCCAGCCGCGCCGAAGCCGCCAAGCTCATCGGCACGCTCGCCACGGGCCGCGTCGACCTCACCGTCTACGGCCACGTGCACTCCTACTACGCCTTTGAAAACGCCGGCATCCCCGCCTTCATCTCCGGCGGCGGCGGCGCCGTCCCCGAGCGCTTCGACAACGTCGGCCGGCATTTCATGGTCTTCGAGATTGATTCAGAGCTCGGCCTTCTGGCTCACCAGAAGATCGAGGTCGACGACTGAGCCCGGTCCCGGGGGTCTCCGCTTTTTTGGGTGAACACGCCGTAACGACGCCGCCTGCCGCCTTCTCGGACAGGACGGCATGGCCGCCAATGGCGCGATGTCGCGGACTCGGCGCAGGTTCAGAAATCGTTCGGCGAGGCGATCGCGAGGCCTGCGTCAGCAGGCCGAGCTGGATCCACCTCGTGGGTCCTTGTCCAAAGCAGATCACGATCCGCGAATGAAGCACGAGCCACGACAAACTGACCGAACAGGCGCCGCTTGCTCAAGGAACACCCGGAAGGCCAAGCATCATGCGAAGGCACTCCGCCAAACAAAAAACCAGAAGCGAGGCGGGGCAAGCCCGCGCAGCGGGCGCAGCCCCGCCGAGCGGCGGCAGGCGGCGCTGTTATGGCGTGTTCCCAACCCCAATCACCAACCAAGAATTACCTGGGCCGAGGTGCAGGGGCCACCGCAGGCGTTGGGGTCGACGATGATTTCTTCGTACTCGGGCGTGAGGTCCTCGCTGGCGAGCTCGTCGCCGTCGCGCGTGACGGTGACGTGGAGTGTCGAGGGCTGGACCTGGAAGTAGCGGACGAGGATGGAGGCGGGCAGCTCGGCGCTGTCGATGTTGCCGTCGGAGGGGTCGCAGTTGCTCGTGTCGACGGCGCCGCCGGCGACTTCGAAGCTGCAGACCATGGTGCTCTCGGGCGATTCGAGGGCGACCTCGTAGGTGCCGTCTTCGAAGCCGCCGTCGGGAGCGAGGTCCACGATCAGGGACGAGCCGCAGCCGATGTCGTGGCACTCGTCGCTGCAGCCGAGGCCGAGCAGCAATGCCGTCAGGGTGAGCCAGCGCGCGCCGAACATGACGGCGAGCCTAGGCGAGGCTGGCGCCGCTGGCCAACCGGGCGCGAAAGTCGTCCAGGATCTGCGCCGTGGCGCTCGATCCGACCCGTGTGGCGCCCAGGCTCCGAGCCTGGAGAAGCGTGTCGAGGTCACGGACGCCGCCGGCGGCCTTGACCTGCACCTCGGGCGGGGAGTGGCGGCGCATCAGTGCAAGGTCGTGCGGGGTCGAACCGCTGGTGCCGAAGCCGGTCGAGGTCTTGACCCAGTCCACCCGGAGCTCGCCGCAGATCTCGCAGAGCCGGACCTTCTCGTCGTCGCTCAAATAGCAGTTCTCGAAGATCACCTTGAGCTTGGCGCCGACACCGCGTGTGAGCACGAGGATGTCGCGAACCTCGGCGCCGACCGAGGCGAAGTCGCCGCTCTTCACCCGGCTGATGTTGACCACCATGTCGAGCTCGACGGCTCCGGCGCGCAGCAGACGCCGCGTTTCCTCGAGCTTGATCGCGCAGTCCTGGGCGCCGTGCGGGAAACCGACGGTCGAGGTCGTGAGCACACCACTGCCCGCGAGGAGCTCCGCGGCGCGGCCGACCCAGTAGGGCAGGACGCAGATCGTGGCGACCTCGTAGGCTCTGGCCAGGGCACAGCCCTTCTCTAGATCGGCGTCGCAGAGCGCCGGATTGAGCAGTGAGTGATCGATGGTCTTGGCGATCTCGGCGTAGGTTAACGTCATCACACTCACATCTCCGTTCGCGGTATCAAATTGCGATAAACGCGCTGCATCATTGCTGATCGCGAGCAAACGACATTCGCGACCCAAGAGCAATACTGGTTACAAATTGGATAATTTCGGGCCAGTGCGGTTTGTGCGCATGAGCCATGCTGCAGCCTGTTCAGCGGGAGATTCGCACCATGCGCACTTTGATCACCCTCGTCAGCCTCATTCCGTTCGTTGCCTGTTCTGCCGGCCAGGACGATACCGATCCTGAACCTGGGAACCCCAACAACAACGCTGGCGGTAGCACCGCTGGTACGACGTCCACCGCTGGTACGACGTCCACCGCTGGCACCACGTCCACGGCGGGCACCACGTCCACCGCTGGAACCGGCGGTACGGCGGGCGCTGGTGGCACGGTCGGCACGGCCGGCACCGTGGGCACCGCTGGCACGGTCGGCACCGCTGGTACGGTCGGCACCGCCGGCACGTCGAGCGGCGCGAGCTGCATGACCACCGCGACGGCAACCGGCACGCCGGCGATGATCGACGACATGGAAGACGGCGACGCCAACGTGCTCGCCAACGACAGCCGCGCCGGTGGCTGGTTCCTCTCCGCTGATACGACCGCTGGCGCGATGTCCACTCCGGCAGCGGGCGCTCCGCCCACGCCGACGGCGACCGGTGGCAACCCTGGTCAGTACATTCACGTCACGGGCACCGGCTACATGAGCTGGGGCGCTTCCCTCTCGGTGGCGATCATCGGCACCGGTGGCTGCTACAACGCGACGCCGTACACAGGCATCAAGTTCTCGTACAAGAGCACCTCCAAGCTCTACGTCAGCGTGCTGACGGCCGGTGTGGCAGCGGCTGCGGAAGGTATGAGGAACCACTGGAAGAAGGAGTTCCCCATCGCGGCCGATTGGACGGAAGCGACGCTCACGTGGGCCGAGCTCGCCCAGCTCGGCGGCTGGGGCACGGTGGTGCCCTGGGACGTCACCAAGATCTACGGCATCGACTTCGGCCCCGACTCCGCGACGAAGCCGATCAACTACGACATCTCCCTCGACAACATCAGCTTCACGCCCTGAGTCGAAGCCGCTTCGGCGGCGAGGTCGCCCCCGCTGGTGCCAAGCGCACCGCGGGGGCGTCGTCGTTTTGTTGCGTTCAATCCGGAAAGCGC
>DATLIL010000671.1:0-1609 GCA_035539475.1 Polyangiaceae bacterium | reverse complement strand
CCGGCTGCTCCAGCGTCGGGTAGGCATACCTTGCGATTCTCGTCGCCGCCGCCGGTCGAACGACAGCCGAAGCGGGGATGAGCCTCACGCTCGCAGTATTCGTTGGCGTCCACGGCGCTCGCGCCACCGCCGCCACCGGCGCCGCCGGCCGCCACCAGGTCCTCGTCCTCGCAGCTCAAGAAGCAGTACTTCTTGCCGGTATTCTCGAACGGGGCACAGACCTGCTTGAAACCCGTACGACACTCGCCGTCGACCGCGCAGCAGTCGGCGTCTTCTTCGCACTCGTGCGTGCAGTAACCGTCCTCGACCTTGTCGATGCACTCCGCGGGGCCCGAGAGCTCGGAAGTGTCGAGTCCCGCGTAGCAGTCGGCCGCCGCCTCGCAGCGGCTGCCGGTGGGCTCGGGGCTGCCCATGCCGCCGCCGACACCTGGTTCGCCGCCGACGTTCGTAGCGGGATCGCCGCCGGTGCTGGGATCGCCGCCTCCGCCGTTCGTACCACCCTTGCCGCCTGAACCCGAGGCCGAACCACCCATGCCGCCGCTCGGCGTCGACTTGGAGGTCTCGTCGTCACCGCCGCAACCGGCAAAGACGACGACGGTGGCACTCGTGAGCAGGACGAAAGTGGAAACAAAGCGGCTTTGCATGAAGGTCTCCCTCGGGGCGCCAGAAAGCGCCTCGACCCTTCTTGAGTGGCCCCAAGCAACCGCGGTTTATCAACCAGCTCGGAAGTCGAGCGGCACGACCTGCGTTTGCGGTCTACACTGTGTGACGAGCGTCCGTGCTTCCGTCATCGTTGAACTCGCTGACCATCGCTCCTCGTCGCGCTGCTGACTCCGAGTTCATTCGTGTCCTCTCCGAGCTCGTGTTCGCGGAGTACACGCGCGCCGCCGGTCATCACACGCTCAGGCTCAGCGATGACACACGCGCCGTGACGCTCGTCGCGCGACTCGCTGGCCGGGCGGTGGGCTTCGCCGTCATCAGCTTCGAGGCGCCGGCAGTGTCGCTCGTCGCCATTGCGGTGGAGCCTGCCAGTCGCGGGCTCGGCATAGCCCGCCGCCTGCTCGGCAGCGTCGAGGAAGAAGCCGCTCGCCGCGGAGCGGGTGTCATGACCCTGGCCACCGCCGAAGCCAACCTGGCGGCGATCGACCTCTTTCTCAAGGCGGGCTACCGCATGACGGGGCGGCTCTTCCGCTACTACGGCCGTGGGCAAAATGCCGTGGGCATGCGGAAACGTCTGAAGCGCTGACCCCGCGCCTGGCGGCTACCGCCCTCGCCCGACTTGCGTTAGGGTGCCGGCATCGCTCGGGGCGCGGCCCCACGGCCAGAAGCCGTGTGGTTGCTGAGAAGAACCCGTCGAACCTGATCCGGCTCGCACCGGCGTAGGGAAGCGATGGCAAGGTTTTCATTGCCGCGCTGCCCTCTCCAGAAGAAGGACGACAGCAATGGCATCGAGAAACCTACCGCTCCGCGGCGCCCGCAATCCTTCCAGCGCGCGTGAAGGCACGAACCCCGGGTCGTTCGCCATGCCCGCGAACATCGGCGGACCGCTGTCATTTTCGTCGCCCGACACGCCGGGCATGCCGGCGCCGAGCAGCAAGACGGCCTGGGA
>DATLIL010000670.1:0-23793 GCA_035539475.1 Polyangiaceae bacterium | reverse complement strand
GCATGTCGGGCTCGAGCACCGGAGGCATCGTGGGCACCGCGGGCGTTGGCACCGCCGGCACGATCAACGTCGGCGGCGCTCCTGCCTGCAATCCCGTGCCCGGACCGGTGCAGGGCGACGGGCTCGACCTCACCATCGACGCGATCGACGACACCGACATCATGTTCGCGGCCGCTGGCGTCAGCATGGGCGCCTGGGACTTTTCCAAGGACATCAGCACGGGCACGATCACGCCCGCGGGGACGGCGTCGCTCGTACCCGAGGCGGGCGGCGTGAGCGGCAACGCCTTTCACATCACCGGCTCCGGCCTGAACGGCTGGGGTGCGGCGATCGGCGCCTTCCTGAACGGACCGACCAGCTCCTTCGACGCCTCGCTCTATGGCGGGATCGCCTTCTCCATCAAGGGCACGAGCACGGTGGTGGAGGGCTCGAGCAAGGTCATGGTGATGGCGCGTATGCCGGATGTGCTCCCGGGACCTGGCTCGTGCTGCAACGACACCGTAGCGGGTCTCGAGTGCTACAGCGCACACCGCACGATCGTCGACTTCAGCACGGACTGGACCGAGGTGACGCTGTTCTGGCCGAGCTTCGTCGCCCCGACGTGGGGTCTCGGCTCGACGCTGGCCTTCAATCCCAATCGCGTCCGCGACATCACGTTCATCTTCAACCACGACGCCGTGACCCAGATGCCCGCCGACGGCGCGACCTTCGACGTCTGGATCGACGATCTGCGCTTCGTTCCGGCAAACTAGGCCGGCGACTACTCGCGGTGCTCGATCACGTAGGCGAACTCGACCTTACCCACGCGCTGAACCTCTTGCTCCTCGCCGTCGACCGTGATCGTGGCGAACGAGGGCTCCTCGGTCGGGCACTCGAACTCATCGTCCAGAAAGACGTTGGTCTGGATGTTGTTGAAGTAGTGAGCGACGAAGTACTTGCCGTCGTAGGTGGACACGAGCAGGTCGGACTGAGCGGCGAACAGGGTCTCGTTCACGTTGACCCAGGCGTTGCCCTTGCAGCGCCGCACGTAGAGCCCGAGGGGCGTGACCTGGTTCAGGAGGAGCGGACGTTCCTGCGCGTGAGCCGCTGCGCGATCCACGATCCACGCCGTGCTGGGGCTCTGGGGCGTGAGGTAGCTCGAGCCCGAGTCCTCGATGAGCTCGACGTTCACGAGGTTGCCGTGGTCATCGACGTGCTCGCCGAGCTCGTAGATCGCGTCCGACGTCTCGAAGGTCGGGCCCTCCTGGCCTTCGCCGCCGCAGGCACAGAGGGAAAGGGCGCAGACACCAAGAACAAGAACGCGCTTCATCGGGGGCACCTCGGTTACACCAGCGCAGTAATTTGGCACTAGTGCTGCATGCATGTGTGCCTATGTAGGTTAACGTTACCTCCCGGGTCAAGTGGGAATTTCGCCTGGAAGCGATTCCTGTGACGCCGCAATCGAAACTCTGCCAACGTTCGCCCGTGATGCGCCTCTGCGCCGTGCTTGCGTTCGCCCTGCTGACCGGGTGCCCGTCGAAGTCGGCCGAGATCGAGCCCTGCAAGAAGTTCGGGCAGACCTGCCAGTTCGCTCCCGGCAAGCTCGGCAGCTGCGTCTACAAGACGGACTGCAGCGGCGACGGCTGTCTCGTCTGCCAGTCGCAGCACTGACTTCGAAGGTTCCGCTCCTCCGCGTCCCTAATACCGGCGGAGTACACGTTGAAGATCAGCCGCACTTGGCTTGCCACCAGCGCTCTCACCCTGATGGCCTGCGCCAGCGACCCGCAGCCCTCCGCGCCCCACGCGTCGCAAGCTGGGGCAGGTGGCAGCTCTGGAAGTGATGGGGCATCGACCAGCGGAGGCTCGGCGGGTAGCGGAGGCGCGGCAGCGATCGGAGGCGTCTCGGGCTCCAGCGGCGCGGGCGCAGGCGCCGGTGGCACCGCCGGCACGGCCGGCTCGACCGGCGGAGCCGGCAGCGGCGGGCTGGGCGGGAGCGGCGGCAGCTCGACGGTCGATCCCGGCACGGACGGCGACGGCAAGCGCATCGTGGACATGCCGTTCGTCGACGCGACCGAGATCTCCCAGAGCGACGACGTTCCGCACGGCGCGAGGCTCACCTTCACGCTCGCGGCAGGTTCGAGCCCCCGTTACCCCGAGTCCGGCGAGCGGGAGATCAACGTGTACGTGCCCACTCAATACGTGAAGGGCACGCCGGCGCCGGTGCTCGTCGTGCAGGACGGCAATCAGTTCTTCGGCTGGGTCGACCTGATCTCGAACACGCTCGACAACTTGATCGCTCAGGGCAAGCTGCCGCCCATCGTCGCCGTCTTCGCCAACAACGGCGGCGGCGACGCGCAGGGCAGCCCGCGCGGCAAGGAGTACGACACGCTCTCCAGCGTCTACGCCGAGTTCATCGACGAAGAGGTGCTACCGCGCGTCGAGCAGGAGACGGAGCTCGCCGAACAAGCGGTGACCTTCACCAAGGATCCCGAAGGTCGCGCCATGCTCGGCGGCAGCTCCGGCGGCATCGCTTCGTTCATCGCTGCCTGGTATGCCCCGGACCTGTTCCGGCGGGTCGTCGGCTACTCGCCGTCGTTCGTGGCGCAGGAGTTCCCGGTGAACTCCGAGCACCCGCTGGGCGCCTGGAACTTCCACGAAGACGGCCGCGAAGACGACGGCGGCATCATCATGGCCACCGATCCGCTCAAACCCATCCGCGTCTGGATGTCGGCGGGCTCGAACGACTACGGGGCTGGCACGCAGGAAGATCTCGACACGCCCTACCCCTATTACGACTTCGCCTACGCCATCCCGCGCGCTTACGAAAAGATGGTGATGAAGGGTTACCCTCACGTCCATCTCGACGTCGGCACCGGCGCTGGTCACGTCGACGGCGGCCTGGTCCGCGCCACGTTGCCCGAAGCGTTGCTCTGGGTGTGGCGCGGTTACGTGGGCGGCCTGTAGCCTCGACTACTCGCCGGCAGCCGCGCGCTTCAGGCCGGCGATGTCGAGCTTCTGCATGCCGAGCATCGCCTTCATGGCGCGACCCGCGCGCTCGCGATCCGGATCGCCGAGCAGCTTGGGCAGGGCCGTGGGGATGACCTGCCACGAGAGTCCAAAGCGGTCCTCCAGCCAGCCGCACTGGGTGGGTTTGCCACCACCGGTCAGGAGGGCATCCCAGACGCGATCGAGCTCCGCCTGCGTCTCGACCGAGACGAAGATCGAGACCGCGGCGCTCAGCCTGTAGTGGGGACCGCCGTTGAAGGCGATGTACGTCTGCCCACCGAGCTCGAAGGTGGCGCTCATCACCTTGTCGCCCGCACGCGAGACGTCGAGCAGCTTCGCACCCTCGAAAATCGAGGTGTAGAGCTTGGCCGCCTCCTCGGCCTGATTGTCGAACCACAGGAAAGTGCTGATCTTTGTCGTTTGGCTCATGGCTATCTCCTGATCGACCCAATGCCGGGTCTACTCCAAGGTCGGAGCCAAAGGCCGCCTCTCGACATCCGCGGCACAAAAAAATCACGCGGCCCCCCGGCCAGGAAGCTGAGTGGCTGGGCGGCGTATCATGAGACACGACGGAGGTGGATGTGGCCTTGCTCAAGTCGGATCGCATGGGGGTGCAGTCACGGAGCCGCGCCGTTCCGTTACTTTGGTTGCTGCTCGCCGGCGCCTGTACGGCCGCTAGCTCCACGGCGCCTGCCCCCAAAGCTGCCTCGCCCCAGGCGGTCGCCTCGGCGCGACCACGGCCGAGCGGAGCGAACGGGGCCTCACCAGGTAACCCCCTTGCGGCGCCGCTCGTCACGACCAAAGGCATCGTAGGCCGCGAGGAGTCGGCGATTGACGCGCGCTTCAGCGAGTATCGCGGGCGCTATCGCGACGCGACCTACTCGAAGGTGCTCGAGGAGCTCGACATCAAGGGTAGCGCCGATGCCAAGCTACCCTTCGACCCGACCACGGTGCGCTACTTCGATCGCATCTCGAGCGAGCTGCAGTTGACCGCGGCAGAGCGCGACATCTACCGGCGAACTGGCGTCGTCAGCGTCGACCACGTTCAGCGCTACAGCATGGGCAGCGTCTACTTCGCGATCTACGCGCGTGATCTCCCGGTCCTGGTGACGACGGACTCGATCCTGCATGCCCTGCATCGCTCCTACGATGCGGTGCTCGAGCAGATGGAGATGGCCATCTTCATTCCGCTGTTGACCGAGGCGCTCCAGGCCGCGCACGACACGCTCGAGAAGCACGCCGGCGAGCTCGCCAGCAAGCTTCTGGCCGACAGTGCTGCGGACGTGGACGTCTACCTGACCGTGGCCCAGGACCTGCTGCGCGGTCACGGCGCCGCCGCCCAGTCGAACGCAGCGCCTCATCCGGCGCCGGAGCCCGAAGCGGTTTCTCGCTTCGGGCAAGAGTCCAAGGTGAAGGAGATCCTGGGCCACGTGGCGTCGCTCAAGCTCCAGCGGCCGGACGCGCCCACCGAGCTCAACGGCGGGCGACGAGCGATCGACTATTCGCAGTTTCGTCCGCGCGGGCACTACGCCAAGGGCGAGCTGCTGAAGCGCTACTTTCGCGCGATGATGTGGCTCGGGCGCGCTGACACGGCCTTCCTCGTGGCACCGCCGGATCCGCGCTCCGGACTCGAGGTCAACGCACAGCGCGAAGCGCGGAGCGCGGCGCTATTGACGCTCACACTGCACGAGAGCGGTGCGCTCGCCACGCTTGGACAGCTGAGCCGCATCATCGATTTCATGGTGGGCCGAGCGGACAACGTGACGTTGGAAGACATGCGCGCCGCGCTCGGTCGCGTCGGAGTCGCCGCGGTAGCCGACCTGGCCGACGACGCGCGCTTGCAGAAGCTGCGCACGAACGTCGCAGGGCTCGGCGCACAACGCATCCGTTCGCAGGTGATCACCTCGAACCCGACCGACCCGGTCCCGGTGCCACCGCCTCAGGTGTTCCAAGTTTTCGGACAGCGCTTCGTGATCGATAGCTTCGCGCTGTCGAAGGTCGTGTTCGACGAGATCGAGTTCAACGGCGCCAAACCAGAGCGCATGATGCCGCGCGGGTTCGACGTGATGGCCGTCTTGGGTAACGACGAAGCGGTGCGCCTGCTGAAGCCCGACGTCGAGCAACACCACTATGGGCCCAATCTGCTCGCCCTGCGCAAGACCATCGACGAGCGCGCCGAGACGAGCTGGCAGGCCGACCTCTACGGCTCGTGGCTCGACGCTGTGCGCGAGCTCGACGACGTCCCGGCAGGGCACTTTCCCGCGGTGATGAGCCGCGAGCCCTGGCGCCGCAAGCAGTTGCAAACACAGCTAGCTTCGTGGGCGGAGCTTCGTCACGACACCCTGCTCTACGCCAAGCAGTCGTACACCGCCTGGCCCACTTGCGGCTACCCGGAGGGCTTCGTCGAACCCTATCCGGAGTTCTACGACCGGATGCACAAGCTGGCGACGCGAGCCGCCGACCTATTCGCGGGGATCAAGCTCTCGGCGTCGAGCGATCAGGTCGGCAAGCACGCCCAGCAGTTGCAGCGAAATCAGGTCGCCTTCTTCCAGCGTTTCGCGGAGGTCATGGAGTTCTTGGCGCACCTCGCGCGCAAGGAGCTCGCCGCGCAGCCGTTCTCGCAGGACGAGCAAACGTTCTTGAAGCGCACGATCAACGTCACGGGCGGCGGCAGCGGTCCCCCGACCTACGACGGTTGGTACCCACGCCTCGTCTACGGCGGCGCGAGCGACAAATGGAAGCCGAGCATCGCCGACGTGCACACCAACCCCGCCGGAGGCAGGGTGCTAGAGGTTGGTGTCGGCGATGTGAACTACCTGGTCGTGGCCGTCGACAATCAGGGCGACCGCGCCGCCTACGTCGGCCCCGTCTACTCCTATTACGAGTTCGAAAAGCCGGTCAGCGAGCGGATGACGGACGAAGAGTGGGAGCAGGCCATCACGCAGAACAACCTGCCGCCTCGCCCTGCCTTCAGCGAGGTTTTCCGCGCCAAGCCCGAGTCGCGCCAGATGGGTTACGTCCGGTCCAGCGGGCGGCCGGAGGAGAAACGCATCAGCGAGCTGTACGAACAATTTTCCAAGGAGACCAACGCTGCACGGCGAAACCAGCTCCGTGACCAGATTCAGAAGCTTCGACGCGAGCTCGGAGAGAACCTCAAGAAGGAGCGAGTGTCGCCTCCACCGTCGCCGCGCAAGCAACAGCCCAAGCCATGAGGCGCGCCGCCTCGGTCTGGGCGCTCGCGCTGGTCGGTGCTAGCGGCTGCCGCGGGACTGACCCCGAGCAGCGGCCGGCGGAGAGCCCTCGCCGATCTCCTCGAACGCCCCAACCCGCCACGGCGTTGGCCACGGTGACCTGTCCCGACCGACTCGAGGGCCCAGAGGCAGACGCTCTGCTCCTCCGCTTCGGCGGTACGCACCGCGCGATCGTCGCCCAGGGGGAGCGCCCTGACTGGGACGTCAGCTGTCCCGCGGCGACACCGACCGCGATGGAGCTCGTCGTGGCGCCTTCGCCTGACCCGCCGCCGGGCCGCAAACCCTGTCACGGCCGCGTGCCGGTCACGGTGACGGTGAAGACAGGTGACGGAGCGCTCGATCGAACCTTCGGTGGTTGGCTAGACGGTAACGGCAGGATCGCTGCCGAAGACGCACCCTGGGTGACCCTCCCCACGCGGCCCCGGCAGAAGCTCCGCGTTGAACACCTCGGATACCGCACCGTCGAGCCGTGCTGCAGCGAGCCTCCCACCGCCGAGCACCGCAAGCTGCTCGCGACGGCGCGCAGCAGCGGCTTGCAGCGGGTCACCTTCCCCGACCTCGAGACGAACAAGATGCGCAGCCACGAGCTCGAGATCGAGCTCACGCCGCACGAGCCGAGCAACGCGTGCGGCAAGACCACGGCGAGCTACCGTGTGCTCGACCGGGCACGCCAGGTGGCCGCCACCGGCGAGGGTGACCTCATCTTCGGCGCATCGCCCTGCACCGCACCCGACCTGGGCAAGGTGTGCGGCTCGATCGAGCTCCACGTGTCCACGAGCGTGCAGAATCAGCGCGCGTTCGTGGGCTACAACGGCGGGCAGCGCCTGCTGAAGTTCGGCGGACTTTTGCAGGCGCTCGTGCTGGGCGACCTGGTGCACGAGGTGAAGATCGCGTTCGAGGTGTCCGGCGACGGCCCCGTCGGTATCGTGATGGGAACCCCTCCCTGATCACGAACGGCTGCGCATGCGCTCGCGTTCGGCTTCGTTTTCCGCTGCCTCGGCCTCGAGCGCGTCGATCACGCGCACGCGGCCCTCGGCTTCGACGCGGTAGCGTTTGCCGAAGGTGTCGAGGCGCTGGCCCGGCCGCGAAAAGAGATAGAAGAGCTCGCCGTTGTCGTCGACCTCGAGCGAGATGTGATCGGGATCGTTCTTCACCCAGTCGCCGAGCACCGCGTCGACGTCGGCGACCTTCAGGTTCAGCGCACGCGCCGCGTCGAGCGACGTCAGCATGCCGCCGCGATTGGCGGCCAGCGCGTAGAGCGCTTGCTGGCGGGCCTCACGCTCGGCGTCGGTGCCCGAGCGGTGCAGTCGACCGCTGCCGTAGATCATTGCCCCGCCCACGACGAGCGAGATGATGGCGAGCGGGATGCCGACCGCGTAGCCCATGGCCGAGGCCGGCGCCAGGAAGTAGAACAAGAGGATCAGCGTGAGCGCGGCCAGGAGCCCCGAGACGATCACGCCGTAGCCGAGCACCTTGCCCACGGTGCCGCCGATCTTGGACGGCTGTCCGGCGAGGTTCAGTGACGTCGCCGAGAAGGGCGGCCGCGGCTTGTTGCACGCCGAGCAGTAAGCAAACACACCGCGGTAGACGATGGGTGCGTTCTGGCGACAGTGCGGACACCACATGGCGAGTGCCCCAACCCTAGCGCATCGCGGGGCCGGCTTGCGGCCAAGAAAAGAGGTCCTAGGTTTGCGCGATGCCCAAACCCAAGCTCACATACTTCGACATTGCGGCCAGCCGCGGTGAGGAATGTCGCCTGGCCCTGTTCGTGGCCGGCGTCGATTTCGAGGACAACCGCCTCAAGCGCGACGCCTGGATGGCGCTGAAACCGAACACGCCGTTCGGCAGCCTGCCGACCCTGGAGGTGGAGGGGAAACGAACGCTGTCTCAGTCCAATGCGATCCTGAGCTTCATCGGCCGGAGCCATGGCCTCTTGCCCAAGGACGAGTGGGAAGCCGCCCGCATGCTGTCCTTGATGAGCGCCGCGGAAGATCTCCGCCACGCCGTCGACAAGACGATGGGCATCAAGGATCCCGCCGAGCTCGCGCAGCGGCGCGCCGCCCTGGTCGAGGGTCCGATCAGGACCTGGGGCGTGAACATGGAGAAACAGGTCGTGGGCCCCTTCGCCAGCGGCGAAAACCTCACCGTCGCCGACATCAAGCTCTACATCGTCATGAATTGGTTCAAGAAGGGCGTGCTCGACCACGTGCCGACGGACGTGCTCGCCTCGTTCCCCAAGCTCGAGGGCCTCTTCAACGCCGTCAAGCAGCACCCCAAGATCGTGGAGTGGTACGCGCGCACGCAGTGAGCTAGACGCGCCGCGCGGCGAGGCACTCACCGAGCCCGAGCCCGCCCGCCAGCGCGCCGTACATGATGCCGAGGCCCCGGGCAGAGAGTCGCTTCTCGAAACCCGGGGTCAGGCGCTTCGGAACGACGTAGTAGTCCGTGACATAGGCCAGCGCCGACACCAGCGTTCCTTTGGCAAGTGCTGCCAGCGGCGTACGCGCTCGAGGTAAGAGCTCGGCAACCGCCGCCCACGCAGCCATGGCGCCCGCGTTGAGCAGCCCACCCAGCGTCGTGTGCGCCCAGTCGAGCTCGTCCACCGTCGCGGCCTGGTCGCCCCAGACGATGTGACTGGTTGCGTTGAGCGCGGCCGGCGCGCGTCCCGTCTGCCAGCGCGACACCAGCAAGGCTGCCCCGGTCGTGACAGCCGTGGCAACACCCGCGCTGACGAGCACGTTCACGAACGAGGAGCTCTTGCTCATGTCTGCCTACGCAGCAACGCGCATACCAATCTTCATCGAGCCGCAGCGAGCCAGCCTCCGGGGGCGGCGCACGGGTCGCGCTGCCGACGGCAGGCGAACCACGGACGCTTGCTGCTTGCGTGCTTGCCGACCGATGTAGAGCTCGAGCAGCACCTCGACGCCCTTGAGCAGCGGATAGGCGAAGCCGACCTTCATCATCACGCCACCGACGGCCGCGGCCTCGGGCGGCAAGAACGCTTCGGAGGCGACGTTGAGCAGGCCGCTGATGCCGAACCCGAGCAGCACGAAGCCCATCACCACGCGCTCGGCCGTCAGCAGATAGCCGGCCAGCGATGCCGGCACATCGCTCATGTCGTCGTGGGTGTGGAGCTCGGGTTCGGTTCTCATGACGTCCTTCTTCCTGTCCTTCGTGATGACGACGAACCAGGCCGGCGCCGATCGACATGCCCCGGGCATTTTTTTGCCGGGTCCTGCGATCTCCGCGATTTTCGTGCCCCTGGCCCGCCGTCCCGGTCAGGCGCCCTTCGAGACGCCCGGCGCCCGCCGGCCGTGCAGGGCCGAGCCCGCCACCGGGGCGTATTCGAGCTCCACACCGCTGCGCGCGGCCTGCAGCATCAGCGCCCCGCGGCTCATGTCGCCGCGACCGACGAAGTCCCGCGGGAAGAGCAGCCGTTCGCGAAACACCTGCGTCAGCGGCTCCACGTACTTGTCCGTCGCCACGCTGCCGAGCAGCACGTAGCGCGCCCCGTCGCCGAGCGTCCGCAGGAGCTCGTGGCAATGACCGACCAGGTCCTCGGTGAACGCGGGGTTCCTCGCATCGACCGCGACCTTGGCCCACTCGCGCAGCCGCGTCGCCGTGACACGCTCGTGCAGAAAACGCAGGCCCTCCGCCGGGCTCATCACGAGCCCTCCACCGACGCCTCCCGGCAGCGAGCCGAACCGCTCCGAGTAGTGCACCTTGCCCCGAAAGTAGAGGCCGCTGACGAAGCTGAACACCTCACCGAGCGGTGCCCCCTCGCTCGAGTGCAACAGGCGCGCGAGCGGAAAGTCCGCGCGCGGATTGAGCACGATCGCCGCACGCCTCCCGCCGAGATTCGCGGGCGACAGCAGGAACGCGGTGAACGTCGTCGCGGCCACCTATGCTTTCGTCGCCTACTTGCCGGACTGGACCAGCTCGGCGAGGTTCTTTTTGAACGCCGCGACGTTGTCCTTGTTGACGACCTGGACACCGGTGTCGAGCAGGCCGTCCTTCGGAAGCTTCGCCATCGCCGGCTCACCTTGCGTCGAGAGCTCGTGCATCCACTTGGCGGACAGGTAGCCGAACTCGAACGGTTTCTGCACCACCGTGACCTGGATCGAGCCGCGCTCGATGCCGGTCAGCGTGCCCTCTTCTTCGTCGAAGACAGCCGCCAGGACGCTGCCCTTCTTGCCGAGCGCCTCGATCGCGGACGCGATCGCCGGGCCATTGTACGACCACAGGCCGACGCACAGCTTCAGATCCGAGTGCGCGTTGATCATGTCCTCGACGTTGGAGCGGGCCTTGGCGCGGTCGGTGTTGTCCTCACGCCGGCCGACGATCTCGATCTTGTGATCCTTGGTCGCGTCTTCGACACCTTTCAGGCGTTGCGCGGCGTTGTCCGCGGCCAGCGTTCCGACGAAGACGGCTATCTTGCCTCCATCCGGCAGGAGCTTGACGATCTCGGAGCCGAGCGCCTTGCCGCCCTCGTAGTTGTTGGTCCCGATGTACAAGAGGCGCTTGGACTTGGGAGCATCCGAGTCGAACGTGATGAGCTTGGAGCGCTGCGCGATCTTGTCGAGCACCGCGACCTGATCGTTCGGCGCGGCCACGCTGGTCGCGATCGCGTCGTAGCCCTGGGCCGAGAGGTTCTGCAGGATCTGGTTCTGCTCCTCGGGCGTACCGCTCGGCGGCATCTTGATGTCCACCTGCACCGAGCCTTCTTTCTCGTACTTGCGGATGCCCGCCGCGGCGATGCGCCAGAAGTCCGAGGGATTGTTGGTCACGAAGGCGAGCTTGACGACCTTGGCTTCTGGCTTGGCCTGATCGCTTTGCTTTTCCTTGCTGCAAGCGACCACACCCGTCAGGCTGATGAGAGTCGCGCCGAGCAACACACCGAGCCGCGTCTTCCACGTTTTCATGCTCATCCCTTTCGTCGCGTCGAGAGGTCCGGGCGGGTGACGATAGTCCAGCGCTGGGTTGGTGCAAACCCCGCTAAAATGTCGTCAGCCGAGCACGGCGCTGGCCAGGATCTCGACCGAGCGCAGCCGGCCCTCGACGGTGGGCGACGGATGCACGCTGATCAGCTCGTCAGCTCCACAGAGCTCGGCGAAGCGCGCAATGGTGCTCGCCACCTCGTCGCGCGTGCCGAGCGCCGTGTGCGTGGCCATCTGCTCCAGCGCCAGCCCGGCGGGCGTCGCCAGCAACGCGTCGGCCTCCGCGTCAGTGAGCTTGCGACCTGGTGCCAGCAAGAGCCCCGCTCGCATCCGCCTCACCCTCACGAACTGTTCTTCCGCCTCCGCCCGACTGTCCGCCGCGAGCACGTTGATCCCCGCGATGACGTACGGTGCCTGGAGCTGCGCCGAGGGCCTGAACTCTCGCCGGTACAACGCCAGCGCTGGCTCGAGCTCCGCCGGCGCGAAGTGCGACGCAAACGCGTAAGGCAGACCGAACGTCGCCGCCAGCCGCGCGCCGAACAGCGACGATCCGAGAATGTAGAGCGGCACCTGCGTGCCCTTGCCTGGCGTGGCCTCGACTCCCGGCACGCGCGACCGTTCGCCCAGGTACGCCTGCAGCTCGAGCACGTCGTCCGGAAAGCGGTCAGCCCGCGCGTCCAGATCGCGCCGCAGCGCGCGCATCGTCACCCGGTCCGTGCCCGGCGCGCGTCCCAGTCCCAGGTCGATGCGACCCGGATGCAAAGCAGCCAGCGTGCCGAACTGCTCCGCGATCACCAGGGGCGCATGGTTCGGCAACATGATGCCGCCGGCTCCGAGCCTGATCGTCTTCGTGCACGCCGCCACGTGTGCAATCAGCACGCTCGTGGCCGACGACGCGATCGCCGAGATGTTGTGGTGCTCCGCGTACCAAACGCGCTCGTACCCGAGTGCCTCCGCCCGCTGCGCCAGCGCCACGCTGCCGGCCAGAGCCTCGCCCACGCTTTGCCCCTCGCCCACCAAGGCGAGATCGAGGATGGAAAATCCAAGGGTCATGGACAGCCCATGGGTCCGGCGGGCGGCAGACGCAAGCCCCACGGCGATACGGTGACTTGACAGTTCCGCCCGGTGCAACGCAGGCTCGTCCTGCATGCAGCTCCGTGGTTGGGTCGGTCGGGCGGCGTTGGCGCTGAGCCTCGTCGCGTTCGTCGGCGGAGGTGCGATCGTTCTCTGGCGCTCGGATCTGTTGCGCGCGTCCGGGCCGGCGCGGGCGGTGACAGCTTCGATCATCGGCGTGCGCGTCAACGACGCCGTCGACCTGCTCGAGCAGATCGACGAGAACGCGCTACCGGCGGGGGTAGAAATTCAACGAGAGCGACTCGGCCCCGAATTTCAGCTGACGGCGCATTACCTTCAACTCACGCCCGGCCCCAATGAGTCGCTTCAGAACGTACTGTCACGCCTCGATTCGTGGCTGGCGCAGCTGCGACTCCCCGCCGATACGCGCCTGGCGTGGGAACCCGTAGAGTCCGTCCACGAAACGACTGGCGCCGCCACCATCACCGGCTGGCGAAGCTACTTCATCCGCGGAGAACCGTTTTTGACCGAGAGGGACGTCAGAGACGTCGCGGTAGTTGAATCGGAAGACTGGTACGTGCGGGTCCGACTTCGCGCCGAAGGCATCGAACGTCTCGAACGTGTCTGGAGCGAGATGCTGAAGCAGCGCGTCGCACTGATGGCGAACGGCCTGCTCGTCGCCGCACCGCTCATCAACGTCGAACTCACGAAAGACACCATTGAGCTCTACCCTGCCCCCGGCTGGGACTTCCAGGTCTCTCGGGGCGAGGCAGAACACCTGCTGCGTCGCTTGACCGACACGCCACCGTCGCTTGCCGATTCGGCAGGCCCCGTGAAGACGCGATGACTTCCGCTTCAGCGCCTGCGTCGCCGGTGACCTACAGCGGATACAGCGCGTGATCGATCTGGAGGCTCATTGGTGGGGCATTTGGTTGTCGCCCTCGATCACTCTGGCGCTCGCCGTGGTGGTCGCCATGCTCGGAGGCCCATTGGTTCGGAGAAACTTCGAGCCGCGCGCGCGCGCCGGAGAGCTGCCAGTTCGCCTCGTCGCCGAGGCAGAAGCCGTTGCCCGGACGTTTCAGCAGACCTTCCTGATCCTGACGACGCTGATGGTTCTCTGTTTCACCTCGCGCGCCGACGGACTGACCGATGCGCTCCACACCGGATACTGCGTGGGGGCGGTGGCACTTTTCGTCGTGAGCCTTCGCGTGAGCAGGGCCCATCGCAGGAGTTTGCGTCAAGACCGGGTCCTGCCAGCGTTTGCGTTCGGCCTCGTGTTGTCCCTGATCGTCGGTGTCTTCGCCTACGCAGGGATCGACTACGGCGTGAATGAGTACATCCAGTTACACTGACTTCTACCCGCTCAACGCGGCGTCGAACGCGGCGGCCTCCGTGTAGAGGCGCATCTTGTCGCCGAGCGCAGCAAAATTGCGGACGAACTCGGCCGTCAGCTGGATGAAGCGCGAGCCCGTGAGCATGCTGACGTGCTCGAAGCGCGTCTTGTGCTCGCTCAGCCAGAGCGCCCAGGAGGCGCTCACGTCCATGGTGGCCTGGGCAGCGCGCGCGTCGACGAACAGCTCGATGCTACCCGGCTGCGCCAGATCCTTCGCGAGCTCGCGGAAGGGAGCGTCGCCGAGCTCTCCCACGTCGCGTCCGACGATGGTCAGGACGACGGCGCGATCCCTGGGCCGCGTGATCGTCAGGCTGCAGTGCTCGGACTTCAGGTGGACGGGTGTTGCGGCCATGGCCGTACTGTAGCGCTTTCAGCGCGGGCGGCCGCATCGGCCACTCAGCACGTCATCGAGCAGCGCTTCGGCCACGGCGCCCGAATCGACTTTTACCGCGCGGCGAAGCGAGCCTTGCCGCTCCGGAAGTGAAACGCAGTGGACAGTCTCGGCCGGGTGCCGATCGGGCTCGATGGCCGCGAGCACGGTGTCTCCCACCTCGAGCCTCCGCTCGTCGTTCGAGTACAGCGTGCTGCTCGTCCCCACGTTCACGATGCCGGAGCCTCGCCCGAGGCGCCTCACCTCGAGCACGCTACGGCGATGACCGACACTCGAGCAATCGGGCTCGCTTGCCACGACGACGGCAATACCGAGGGCTGGCGCGGTCTCGAAGGCGCTGCAGTCCTCACGCGACAAGCTCGGCAAAGTCTCCGTGGTGCGGGCCGACACGCTCGCTTCACTCTCGGCGCGCGCTGGCGGGTCGATCCTCACCGGATGCGCCGCGGGTCGTTCGGTCGCGGCCGTCGGCTCGGCAGCACACGCACCGACGAGCGCTGCCAGGAGCACCAAACTACGCATACCGAGAGGGTACGGCGCCTCGACGTCCCTGTCATTTCATAGCCCTGTGTCGGATCTCATCGGGGCTCGTTCGCTTCCAGTCTCGAGAAACCACGGTGTGCTCGTACGCCACGCACTGGAACGAGCCTTGCGACAGAGCTCTCTGTGACGACGCCGACCTTCGCTGAAATCTGTACAGCGCTGGGTTGGGGTGCGGTGTCGTCCGTGGGACTGATGATAGGCGCCGTGGCAGGCACCTTCTTGCGGCTCCCCCATCGCGCGATTGCCCTGGCCATGTCCGTCGGTGCCGGACTGCTCCTCGCAGCGGCCTCGCTGGAGCTCGCGACCGAGGCCGTCCAGAGTGCGGGGCCCGTGCCAGCGGTCTCGTCGCTGCTACTCGGGGCCGCGGCTTTCAGTGCAGCCAATACGCTGCTGGCGCGTCGAGGCGCCGCCAACCGCAAGCGGTGCGGTGAATGCGCACCCCAACCAGCGGAGGCGCAGCATCCGGGCAGTGGCCTCGCCATAGCAGTCGGCACTGCCATCGACGCGGTCCCCGAGGCGCTCGTCCTCGGCCTTGCTCTGCAGCACCCTGGTTTTCCGCTGGAACTGCTCGTCGCCATCGCGATCGGCAACCTGCCCGAGGGGTTGTCGGGGTCAGCGGGAATGCGCTCCGCCGGGCGCAGCTATCGCTACGTCTTTTTTCTCTGGATCACGATCGCGCTGGGGTCAGCTGTGGCCACTGCCGCTGGCTACGCTGTTTCTGGTTACCTGGGTCACTCGTCGCCTCCGCACCTGCAGGCGTTCGGCGCTGGGGCGCTCCTGGCCATGACCGCCGAGACGATGATTCCAGAAGCCTTCCACAATAGCCCTCGCTTCTCCGGCTTCCTCGCGGCGATTGGCTTCTGCGTCGTGCTCCTGATCGAAGCGACCGCGGGCTAGAGCTCGCCCAGTGGTCCTGCGAACGTCAGGATCAGCGAGATCCGGCCGTTCGCATCGATCTCGCCGGCATCGAATGACTCGGCGCTCGTGCCGTCACGGAAGTCGGCCACGGCGCGATAGCGGAAGGTCGTGCCGCGCGCGTCGATCGCGCTCGTCACACGAATGCGCAGCAAGCGTGGATCCGCGAGAAAGCGATTCAGGTCGGCCACGAGCGCGGCGCGGCCGCGGATTTCGCGACTACGCGTGACCATCCGAACGTCTTCGGCGAAGCAAGCGTCCAGCATCGCCTCACGCAGGGCGGCGTCGGGCTCGCTGACGGCCCGGATGTAGGCGTCGACGGCGATCTCGACGGGGCTCGGCATGTCGATCAGCCTGTCGGTGGCTGGCCGGTGTTGGCAGCCAGTTGAGCGGCGAAGGCTCGCTTGTAGGCGGGCCGTGCCTCGCCCCGGGCGACATAGGCAGCCAGGTTCGGGAATTCGTCCAGAATGCCCGCTGGCTTCAGCCTGAGCAGCACCGAGACCATCAACAAGTCGCCAGCGCTGAACGCACCATCGAGCCAGTCGGCATTGCCCAGGCGCGCGGAGAGCTGGCGGAGCCGATCACGCACGCGATCCTTGACCAGAGGCAGGCGCTCCACAGACCAGGGCTTGTCGCCCTCCAGCAGCTTGGCGTTGGCGAATTCGAGGATCGGCGGCTCCACCGAGCTGAGCGCGGCAAACATCCAGGTGATCGCACGCGCTCGGGCATTGGCATCGTCTGGCAGAAGGCCTGCATGATGCTGGGCGATGTGAAACACGATCGCGCCCGTCTCGAACAGTGCGAGCTCGCCCTCCTCGTAGGTCGGGATCTGGCCGAAAGGATTGAGCGCGAGATGCGCGGCTTCCTTCAGCGCGCGAAACGAGACAGGACGAACCTCGTAGGGCTCTCCCACTTCCTCGAGTGCCCAGCGAACGCGTGTGTCACGCGCCAGTCCCTTGCCGCCGTCGGGTGAGCGTTCAAAGGCGGTAATGGTGATGGTCATCGTGAGGCTCCTCGGCGCGCATCATAGTTCGACGGTCACGACCTTCGGCAATGGTGGCGTGAGCACGAGCGGTCCCCAGGGCATCGAAAGCTCGATCCGCCCGCCGTTCTCCACCGTCGGGCGCAGATCGGGGTCATGTTCATCCCGGTTGGGCTCCCACCCGTCAGGCGGATAGACGTGGAGCGCGTGCTGCGAAAACGAGGGTCCTCGCGTTGCCTGGATACGGACCAAGCCAAAATCGATGTAGCGGCGCCCGCGATCGTCTCGCTCCAGTTCGTCGTCGTCCCAGACCATCCACCACTCGCTGGAGGTCGTCGGCAGCGCCATCACCAGCAAGGCCTCGTCCGGCGAGAACGCGTAGCTCGCCGCTTCACCGAACGAGTAGTCACAGGCGCACAGCTCACGCATGCCTGACTCGATCGAGATGAGTCGATACGCCTCCTCGCTCTGGCCCGAAAAGTAGGTGTAGAGAAGGAGCTTCTCACTGGCGCTGACCGTGAGCCCACCACCGCCCAACCCAGCCGAGGGGTACGGCCAGCTCAAGCGCTCGACCACCGCGCTTCCCCGGCGGCGAAGCAGCTCGATGCTCGTCGCTTTTCCAGCAGGCGGCTGTACGACGAAGATGTCCCCGTTCGACACGGTCACGGGTTCAAAGTCGTACGGCGGAATCATCGTTGGCTCAGGAAGTCGACCAGGTCTCGCCAGTCACTGCCATCGAACCCACTCGGATCCGCTTCGTAGATCCGCTCCTTGAGACCCGCCGGCACGACCGCGCCAGGCCGCAGCGCTTCGTCGAGCAGGAGAAACGTTTCGATGAACGCCGGCACCGTGGAGTTGACGAGGTATGTCGACGAGGATTCTCGCTCCGCGTCGAGGCCAATCACCTCTCCTGTCTCGGCGTGAACGCAGAGAAGCGGCGCCGCGCCCCCGCCCTCCGCGTAGCTCTCTTCGCCGAAGATGAAGAGCTCACGCCAATCGCTGGGCAGAACCTCTTTCCACTTTTCTGCATCCGCGTCGCTGAGCGACTGAAGGGGCTGGCCGGCCCGCGAGAAGTCCCAGTCGAGCGACGCACCCGCCAGGAGCCAGCGGGACCGTACCGGGAGGCGCTCCACGATCGTGAGTCGTAGCGCTTCGACGTCGGGAGCTATTTCGACTGAGCTCGGCATGCCGCATGCTACCCCGGATCCCTCTGGGCGGCAGGGCCGGGTTAGCCTGGTCCCCATGTCGACCCACCTTCTCTTCGTGAACGGATCGCTGCGCGGCGCGGGCGGCAATACCCACGCGCTCTGGGAGCACGTTCAGACGCGCCTGCCGCCGGGAGTCACGACCAGCGCGCTCGTGCTCGCCGACTACGCCGGGACCGTCGAGGAGCTCGTCGAGACGCTTTCGCGCGCCGACGCCTTCCTTTTCGCCAGCGGTGTGTACTGGGGCTCGTGGGGCTCACCGCTGCAGCGCTTTCTGGAGGTGCTCACCGCGTACGAGCTCGGCCCCTGCTTTCTCGGCAAGCCAGCAGCAGCCGCAATCAGCGCCGACTCCGTCGGCGGCCTCGACGTCGCCCAGCGGTTGCTCGGAGCGCTCGGCTTGATGGGTTGCCTCGTGCCACCGCTCTCGACGATCGTGCTCTCGCGCGTCGGCTCGTCCGCCACCGCCAGCGATGCCGCCGCGAACGACGACGTATGGCAAGTCGACGATCTCCGCGTCGTGCTCGACAACCTGGTGGCAGCTCAGGCGACACGCGGCATCACCTGGAGCACCTGGCCGGTGCGCTCCCTGCCTCGCATCACCGGCCCCTATCCCGCCAGCGGCCCCCTGCCCGCCGGTCTCGACCGCTTCTTGTAGCTCGTGGCCTGGCCGCACGGTGCGTGTTATCCTCGCTTCAGTGAGTTCGTTTCCGGCGCATCACCACGTTTGAATGCCGCGGTAGTCCCGCGGCGAGCCGTCGTGCGCCCGGGAAGAACGAACTCCCTGAATCAACTCAGCGTCTCCGGGTCGCGCGCGGCAATGAAGAGGAGACGGTCATGTTGAGAGGTACCCGCATTATTTCTGGAGCCGAAGCCGCACGCTTTGCCGCCACCGCCGAAAAACTTCGGAGGTGTCTTCATCGACGTTGGCTATGAAGAGCTCCTGGTCCCCGCGATCTGGGAGCAGCAGACCTTCGTCGACAAGGCTGGTCCGGAGATCTTGGGGCAGATGTACGCCTTTCCCGACAAGAAGGGGCGTCCGATCTGTCTCGTTCCGGAGATCACCGCCCTGATTCAAGAGTCGTGGCGCGAGCGGTCGCCGGCCACGACCCAGCCCTGGCGAGTGTTCTACATCGCGCGCTGCTACCGCTACGAGCGGCCTCAGCTGGGGCGCTATCGGGAGTTCACTCAGGTGGGCGTCGAGCTGCTCGGCGGTACGCCGGGTGAGGATCGGCGCGAGGTGCTGGCCTTGCTGCGCCGGCTCCTCGACGAGCTCGACGTCGAGTACGAGGTCGTCGAAGGCGTGCAGCGCGGCCTGGCCTACTACGTCGAGGACGGCTTCGAAGCGAAGTGCGAGAGCCTCGGAGCTCAGAAGCAGATCGCCGGGGGCGGGCGCTACGCCGAGGGTATCGGTTGGGCCATCGGGCTCGACCGGCTGCTCCTGGCCATGAAGTCGGGCGGCACGACATGAAGGACGCCGGGGGGGTGACTCAGCGGTCACTCCCCCGCGTCGGAGCCCCGTGGTTTTTGTCAGCGCCATGAAGAGCAAGACGCTGCAAACCAGAGCTTTTTCCGTTTCTGCCGCCCTCTTGGCCGGCCTTTTCTTCACCATGCAGGGCTGTGGGAGCGACGATCCCGCGCCTTCGAACCCGGGGCCCTCTGGTTCGGCGGGTGAGAACAGCGGCGCCGAAGCCGGAGCCGGCGGAGAAGCGGGCGCGAAGGTCAGCTCAGCCGGCGCTGGCGGGCAGGGCGGTGACGGCGCTGGTGGCCAGAACAATGCTGGTGGCCAGGGCGGTGACGCTGGCGGCCAAGCAGGAATGGCTGGCCAGGGCGGCGGAGCTGGCGGAGCTGGCGGAGCTGGCGGAGCTGGTGGTGACGGAATCGACGCCCTACCGCTACCGACCATTGCAGCCGGCAACGACCACACCTGTGCGATTTCGGACGCGGGCGCGCTGCGCTGCTGGGGCCTGGGCGACCTTGGCCGTCTCGGCTACGGCAACCAGTTCACGATCGGCGACGACGAGGCGCCGAAGGACGCGGGCGACGTTTCCGTGGGCGGCAAGGTGCTGCAGGTGGTGCTCGGCAACAAGCACACCTGCGCGCTTCTCGAAGGCGGATCGGTGCGCTGCTGGGGCGAAGCGGGCCTGGCCGGCAAGCTGGGCTACGGCAACGAGGTCACGATTGGCGACGGCGAGCTGCCGAGCAGCGTGGGCACCGTGCCGATCGGTGGCACCGTCGTGCAGCTCGCGGCTGGCACGGATCACACCTGCGCGTTGCTCGATGGCGGCAACGTGCGTTGCTGGGGCGAAGGCGACGACGGTCGCCTCGGCTACGGCAACGAGTCGGACATCGGTGACAACGAGACGCCGGAGGACGCCGGCGACGTCGCGGTCGGCGGTAAGGTGATTCAGCTCACCGCCGGCACCAGCCACACCTGTGCGCTGCTCGACAACGGTAATGTCCGCTGCTGGGGCAACAACATCATGGGCCAGCTCGGCTACCCGGGCGAGGGGACGATTGGCGTTTCGGACACGCCGGAAGACGCCGGCGACGTGGACGTGGGCGGTAAGGTCATTCAGCTCGCAGCCGGCGGAAACCACACCTGCGCACTGATCGAGGGCGGCGACGTGCGCTGCTGGGGCACCGGCAACAGCGGCGAGCTCGGTCAGCCCGGCACCGCCGCGATCGGCATGTTCAGCGCGCCCGCAGCCAGTGGCGCTATCGACCTCGGTGGTGAAGCCGTGCAGCTCAGCACGCACAACTATCACGTCTGCGCAGAGCTCACCGGCGGCAAGGTTCGCTGCTGGGGCGACGGCGGGAATGGGCCGCTCGGCTACGGCAACGAAGAAGACCTCGGCGACACCGAAACGCCAGCCAGCGCCGGCGACGTCGACGTCGGTGCGACGGTCGTCGAGATCGCCGCCGGCGGTCAGCACACCTGCGTAAAACTCGAGGGCTCCGCGATCCGCTGCTGGGGTTACCGCCTTTACGGCGTGCTCGGCTACCCGAACCTCGTCGAAGACATCGGCGACGACGAACCCGCGAGCGAGGCCGGCAACGTCGAAGTGTTCTGAGTCGTGATCGACTCACGCGACCAGGCGGGAGCGCCTGACACGGTTCCTGCTTGGTCGCGGGCGTTTCGAGCAGTCGAAGATCGAGATCTCGCGGGCGACCAGCGCGGCAGCGGCGTTGGCGTCGACGGGGCGAGAGAACAAGAAACCCTGCGCCATGTCACAGCCGAAATGGCGCAGGCGATCGAGCTCGGCGATGGTTTCCACGCCTTCGGCCACGACGGCCAGCGAGAGTTGCTTGGCCAGCGCAACGACGGTCTTGACGATCGCCGCGCCGTCCTCCGACGCCTCCATGCCCTGCACGAACGAGCGATCGAGCTTGACCGCATCGACCGGGAGCCGCTGCAGGTAACTGAGGGAGGAGTAGCCGGTGCCAAAGTCGTCGAGCACGAGCTTGAAGCCGAGGTCGCGGATCTGCTGCAGTAGCTCGTTGGTCGCGGTGTCGTTGGCGAGCAGCACGCTCTCGGTGATCTCGAGCCGCACCGTGCCGGGCAGCGGCTGGGTCTCGGCCAGGACGTCGCACAGGTAGTCGATCAATCCGGGTTCACGCAGGTGCCGTCCCGACAGATTGACGTTCATCGTCAGCGGCTCCTCGAGAGGGAACTCACGCTGCCAATCAGCGAGCTTCTGGCAGGCACGGAAGATCAGCAGCTGTTCGATGGCAGGGATCAAGCCGGTCTCTTCGGCCAGCGGAATGAAGTCGCTGGGCGGCACTGCCCTGCCGTTACGCTGCCAGCGGGCCAGGGCTTCGAAGCCGGAGATGCGGCCACTACCGAACGAGACAACGGGTTGATAAGCGAGCTCGAGCTCCTGGCACTCGATGGCGCGCCGCAGGTCGGCCTCGCAGTCGAGACGAGCGCGAACGTGCTCGCGCAGACTGGTGTCGAACACCTCGTAGCGAGCCTTGCCGAGCTCCTTGGCGCGGTACATGGCGACATCCGCATCGCGCAAGAGCTCATCCGCCGCCTCGTAGTTCTCGTTGCCGAGGGCGATGCCGATGCTGGCGGTGGTCACGATTTCGTGGGTGTCCAGCCGCACACTCTCGGAGAGTGCTTGCAGAATGCGCTCGGCGACCTCGCTGGCGGCGGTCGCGCTCTCCAGATCCTCGAGCAAGATGGCGAACTCGTCGCCGCCGAAGCGCGCCACCGTGTCGGTGGGGCGCACGCACTGCTCGAGCTTGCGCGCCACCTGCACCAGGAGCTGGTCGCCCACCGAGTGACCCAGGCTATCGTTCACGTTCTTGAAGCGATCGAGATCGACGAACAGCACGGTGCAGTAGGGCGAGCCGCGCCGCCTCGTTTGCGCCAGACAGCGGTCCAGCCGCTCGAGCAGCAACGCCCGATTCGGCAAGCGGGTCAGAGCATCGTGGAGCGCGTCGTGCAGGAGCCGCGCTTCGGCGTCCTTGCGCGAGGTGATGTCCGTCTGTGAGCCCACGATGCGCTCGGCGGTACCGTTGCCGTCGCGCACCGCGAGCCCGCGGCACAGCATCCAGCGATAGCTGCCGTCGGCGTGCAGCGCGCGGTACTCGCATTCGAAGTGCTCGCTGCGGTTGTCCAGGTGCGCCATGAGCTCGCTCCGGATCCGCTCGCAGTCGTGCTCGTGAATGCGGCCGAACCAGCTGGCAGGCGTGGAGCAGGCATCCGACGGCTCCAGGCCCATCATGGCGCGCCAGCGTTCCGAGAAAAAGACCTCGCCGCTCTTCAGGTTCCAGTCCCAGAGCCCGTCATTGGCGCCCCGGGCCGCCAGCAAGTAGCGCTCTTCACTACAACGCAGCTTTTCTTGCAGCGCCACGCGCGCGGTCACGTCGCGCAAGATCCCGGTACGAAGCAAGCAACCGTCTTCCTCGTGTTCGCCGAAGGTGATCTCGAGGTCCAGGGTACGTCCGTCGGCATGCCGGCCCTGCACCTGAGTCACTCGCTCGCTCATGCTGCGGCGGTCGCCCTGCGGCGTGGCACGGTCGAAGGCGGATCCGGGGTCCGGCGCCAGCACCGTGAAGGGCTTGCCGTGGAGCTCGCGCGGCCCATAGCCGAGCATCCACTCGACTGCCGGGTTCGCGTAGACAATCGTGCAGCGACGATCGATCACGATGATGGCGTCCATCGCGCTCTCCACGACCGTGCGGTGGCGATTCTCACTGCGCCGCAAGGCAGCGTGAGCCAGCGTCGCCGTACGCATGCCGATGATGATCAGCAGCGCGATCACCGAGGCCAGAACCTCGGTTCCGAAGTCGATGGGAATATCGTAGGCCAGCGTGTCGTGTGCGTCTGAGAACCGCCACAGCGCCAGGAGCACCGTGGCCAGCGCCAGAGCAATCCACGACAACCGCCGTGACGACCACGCCAGGCGAACCGACATGCAGGTCGCAGCGACTTGCAGCGCGAGCGCCGCCAAGAGCAGCGTCAACGCCACGAGCCGACCGCCTGGCTAAATCTTCGCGTATCCAAGGCGAGGTCGGAAGTTGCGAACCGCGTGCCAGCTCCGCGGCAGCAATTCTGGCCTCAGCCGGTAACTGCGCGAACCCAAGCAGTCCCAAATCGCCTCGAACTCCGCCGTGGCCGACGCATTTCGCGGCACAAAATGGAATGTTTCCGGTAGGCAAGCCACCGCCAACATCCCACCTTCACGGCAGGCGCTGTCTCAGCAGCGGAGTTACTCGATGAGCTCGCAGTACGGCGTGCAGCCGTCGCCGGCCATCGTGTTGCCGTCGTCGCACTCCTCGCCTAGGGCGGCCTGCTTGATGCCGTCGCCGCAGTACTCGTCCTTGCAAGTCGCGCTGCAGCCGTCGCCGCTCGTGCTGTCGCCGTCGTCGCATTCCTCGCCCAGGCCGATCTGGGTGGTGCCGTCGCCGCACTCCTCGACCTTGCACGTCGAGCTGCAGCCGTCGCCCGAGTTGTTGCCGCCGTCGTCGCACTCCTCGCCTGCTTGCTCGATGCCGTCGCCGCAGCGCACCTCGGTCTTGCAGGCGGCGGTGCAGCCGTCGCCGGACACGTTGTTGCCGTCGTCGCACTGCTCGCTCGCCTGCTTGGTGCCGTCGCCGCACTTCTCCAGGCGG
>DATLIL010000669.1:0-1534 GCA_035539475.1 Polyangiaceae bacterium | reverse complement strand
TCCGAGAACAGTCTTGAGCGCTGGGACGATCAAATCGCCTACTCGCACCAGGCCGTCGCTCTGGATGACGACAACGTCTACTGAGATCCGCCGCCGCGACCTCGAGACCGGCGATGATATTACGATCGCCGACGTCACCACCACGATCCTCGGTCTGCACGTCATCGACGGCGTGCTGCACTTCCGCGTCCGTGAATCGGGTACGCAGAACGCCTGCGCCTTCTACCGCGCGTCGGCGAGCGGCTCGGACCCCGAGCTCGCCTACGACGGCATCTGCCCCGAGCTCGTGAGTGGCGACGCCGCCGGCTACCATGGCGTCGGTCAGCTGCAGCCGCCCGGTGAAGCCACGGCCTTTCGCGTCGGGCGCTGGATGGCTCCTGACTACGCCCTGGAGCTCCTGGCAGCGGGACTCCACTCGCCCAGGGCCATGGCCATGGACGACAGGCACCTCTTCATCACCGACCTCGCGCTCTTCGACGACCCGATGAAGCTCCGCCTGCTCCGAGTCCAGCGCTGAGCCTGAAGGAACGGTTGCATCGTGTGGTTCTGGTTCGGCCTCGTTACCTCGCTCAAGTTCGCCGCGCTGGCGAGCTATCTGCGCTTCCAGGCGTCCTGGTCGGGCGAGAGTCGAAGTGCGCGCGGGCATGACTGCGAAGTTCGCGTCTCGACGGACAAGAATGGTCGATTGACCGGGGTGCGCGTGGGCGTGCCCTGCCGCGCCGACTTCCAGTTCACCGTGCGGCGACAGAACGCGCTCGACAACTTCTTCTTGAAGGTCGGCCTCGCTGCGGAGCAGACCGTGCAGGACGTGGTGTTCGATGACAGCGTTTACCTGCTGTCAGATGACCGTCGTCTCGGGCAGCTCCTGCGTGGCGACGAAAAGATGCGTCACGCGTTGCGCCGGTTGCTCTACGAGTACAACGACGGCTTGATGCGGGTTCAACACGTGCGCTGCGGGCACGGCCGGCTCTGGGTCTCCTGTCTTCCGGTGTCCGGTGGCAAGCTCTTCACCGGGGACTTTGCCGCCGACCGCGTGATTCGCTCGCTGCGTCGTGTTGCCAAGGGGCTGGCAGGAAAGCTCCCGGTTTCCAGCGACGTTTCCAGCGACGCGCCCCGCGAGCTCGGGGCGCCGACGCCGCGCGCCAAGGCACCACGGCTGGCAGATGCCAGTCCCGAGGCTCGGCCGGGCGATCGCGCTGCAGGAGCTGCGGCCCTACTGCTCACGGCGAGCACCGCGCTGTTCTTGAACGGCATCTTCCAGCTCTTCGTCGTGCTCATGCCTACCCTGCCGATCGTCCTCGACAACAGCTCGCTCATCACGACGTCCGTGCTGGTCGGGGTTGCTTGTACGGTGGCTCTTCTCTCGCTCTGCGCTGCCCTCCTGCGCAAGACCTCGCGCGTTCATGTCGTGGCAATGGAGCTTCTCGTCACCGGCACGTTCGGCTGCCTCACCACGAGCTACGCCGTGCTGCGCGAAGTGAACGCCAGCGTCGACGGCATGCAGCCGACTTTCGTCGACGTCGGCGTGTGGGGG
>DATLIL010000668.1:0-7096 GCA_035539475.1 Polyangiaceae bacterium | reverse complement strand
CCCACGAGCAGCGCCAGCACGGGCGACAGGATGAAGAAGAACCAGTCGTAGGCGGGACTGGCGACGTACCGTCCCTTTTCCGCGTGTTTCGTCGCGGCGGTAGCTCGCTCCAAAACAGGCGCGGCCTTGCTCCAGGTACCCATGGGCGCCGCGACCGTATCCGTTGTCTTGCGGAGTCGCGGCTACGCCACGGCAAACTCTTCGTGAAGTGGCCGTGTCGGCTTTTGTGTTGGACCTACCCACCTGCTCGGCGGGCGCAGTAGGCGAGCACTAATTCCGAGCCCACGTGTGGGTCCGGTCCCTGATAGCCTGACCTAGTATGCCCGCTCGCTGCGTGGGGCGAGTACTCTCGCTGACGACCGTTGCCGCTCTGGTTGGTTGTTCGTTGGTCTATGACACGACCTCACTGACGAACGGCGACGGCATCGTGCGCGGCCCTGCGCGCGGCGGGTCGGGCGGTTCCGCTGGTGTGGTCGGAGCCACGAGTGGTACAGGAGGCTCGAGCTCGGCCGGGACGAGTCCGAACGTGACGGGGGGCTCGGGCTCCGGCACGAGCCAGGGTGGTAGCGCGGGAACGATGCCAGAAGAAGACGGCGGCGCTGCCGGCTCCGAGAACTACGGTTGCACCGTCACCTACTACGTCGACGCCGATGACGACGGTTACGGGGACGACAGCGCGCCGACCATGCCCTGTGCGACGGAGGGCTATGTCACGCAGGCCGGGGACTGCAACGACGATGATCCGTTCGTCCATCCCGGCCTCGACGATGTGTGCGACGACATCGACAACGACTGCGACGTGAACACCGAGGAAGAGTGCCCGTCAGGCTGTCAGTTCGGTCACTACGGCGACCACGTCTACGTCCACTGCGTGGAGCCGGCGAGTGCCGAAGATGCCAGCGCCATCTGCGCCTCGCAGATGATGCGTCTGGTGCGCATCGACGACGCGACTGAGCAGGAATACGTCTACGTCCTGCATCCCGAAGGGCATGCGTGGACCGGGGGCTCCGACGCGGAAGAAGAGGGAGTCTGGCGCTGGGAAGACGGCGAGATCCTCTGGGACCATGGCGAGTCCGAGCTCTACACCGCGTGGGGCGGCGGTCCCCCTCCGACGGAGCCGAACAACCTGAACGGCAACGAGAACTGCCTGATGCTCAACGGGGACTGGAACCACTGGAACGACAACGTGTGTAGCTACACGTTCGCCTTTTCCTGCGAGCGCTACTGACGGACGCGGGCGACCGGCTGTTCGGTGTCTCGACAGTTCGGCGACACTGAAATCAGAACTCTCGTCTGCTGAGAGTCACATTTTCCTACAAGGGGCGATCACGTAGAGCGTCAGGCGACATTCGCGCGCGAGAGGAAATTAATGCGCGTGAAACGAGTTTGTCTGTCGAGCATGGTCGTCGCCCTGGCCGCCTGCGGATCTCCTTCTCCCAGCACTAATCCCCCTTCGGGCGCGACTCCGATCGCTGCCGGAGGCGCCGCTGGCTCGAGCTCCGCGACCGGTGCGACCGGCGGGCTCGCCGGCAGCGGGGAGATTGCCGGCAGCGGTGGCTCCGCGGGGAGCGCGGGCTCGGTGGGTGAGGCCGGCGGTTCGGCAGGCAGCGCCGGCGCGGCCGGTGGCTCGGCGGGCAGCGCCGGAACAGCCGGTAGCGCAGGCAGCACGAGCGTCGGAAATGGTTCGCCGACCCGAGACCCAGCAGTGCCGGACGATCGCGGCATCTTCGGCCATCCCGATCCGACCGTGGACTATCCCGCGTACGACGGCTTCACGCCGTACCTGATCGAGGAGTTCAACGAGCCGATCGATCTGAACACCGACCCGTTTTGGACCTGGGGCGACGGCGCGCTGTACGAGGGCCTGACCCGCATGACGGAGGACAACATCACGTTCTCCGACGGCAACATGACGCTCACCGTGAGCGAGGAACAGCAGCTCGGCGGCTACTCCTTCTCCGCTGCCGACATGGTGGCCACCAAGCCGCTCGCGGCCGGCGAGCTGCGCACGCTGTACAACGACTTTCGGTACGGCCGCTACGAGGTGCACATGAAGGCGCCTCCCAGCGGCAGCAACTACATCTTCACGATGTTTGCCTATCGCGCTCCCGCTTATCTCCTGTGGCGCGAGATCGACATCGAGGTGCAGGCCTCGCCGCAGAACACCTTCATCACCAACCTGATCACCGCCGCGCCTGGTACGCGGAAGTGGAGCGGCGCGATCGAGGACTCGACCATCAGCTATCCCTACGGCGGTGGCGGCAACGCGATCCCGGCTGGTTTCGACTCGAAGGCCGAGTACCACACCTACGCCTTCGAATGGCTCCCGGACTCGATCAAGTGGTACGTCGACGGCGTGCTGATCCGCACGAAGCAGGACGGCGTAGGCAAGAACAGTCTGCCCGTGCCCAAGGAGTCGGCCAAGATCGTGATGAACCTCTGGGTCTTCACGGGCGCGGCTCTCGGCGGCGGCGATCCGGCGAACAACGTCTACCCCATCAGCGGCACCTACGACTGGTTCCGCTTCTACCGCTGGGACGGCGAAACCAACTACCCGTGCAACGGTACGGCGGGTTGCCCGTCGGAGGCCGATCTGGAGCTCGCCAAGAACAACCCGAAGGACGGCTTGCCGGACATTCGACCCGAGCTCTGCACCGGGATCGACGGCACGCTCGCTACGGCCTGCGGGCCCTGAAGTTCAGCGAGATCGGGGCAAGGTTGTTCCCCTGTGGTGTCTTGGCCGACGCCACAGGATCCGGTTGAAGTTCGTCACAGCGAGGCGCGGCTCTTGCAGTGACCTGCCCGCATGACCATTACGATCACGGGCCTTTTGGTTTTGCTTCTCATCGCCGGCATCTGCGGCGCGATTGGCCGCGCCATCGGTGGCGGTACCGGTGGTGGATTCCTGGTTTCGATAGCCGTCGGCTTCGTCGGCGCGTTGCTCGGCACCGTCATCGCCCACTACCTGCACCTGCCCGAGCTGCTCGTCGTATCGATCGAGGGGCGGCCGTTCCCGATCCTGTGGTCCATCATCGGGGCCGCTCTGTTCGTCGCGATCATCCACCTGATTCAGGGGGCTCCGATCCGACGTCAGTGGCGCTCTTACTGAGGGAGCTCAGGCGTCGGTCAGCTTGACGCGTTGCGCGCCGAAGACGGCTGTGACCTCGAGCTTGCCACCGAGCGCCTCGACATAACGCCGAAGCGTGGAGGTCAGGTGGTCGTCACGCGCCTCGATGCGCGAGAGCTCGGACTGCGTCATCTCGCTGGCCTGTCCGAGCTCGGCCTGGGTCAGCGCCATACGCTCGCGCAGGCCCCGCAGCGTGAGCTCCTCGAGCCCTGCTTCCACGCGCTTCTTCACGCGCGCTTGCGCCTCGGCCGACAGCTGCCGTTGTTTGAGGCTCTGCCAGCGCTTGTTCACGGGCTCACCGCCTTCGTCCGGCTCGAGGCGCGCTGCAGGTAGCGCTTCCAGCGCGCCTCGGCCCGGCGCACCGAGTCGCCGTAGTAGCGCCGGTCGAGCGCCTCGCCCAGGATGGCCAGCAGGCGCCGGTTGGGGAAATCCAGTCCGACCAGGAGGCGGAGCCCGGGCTCGACACACGTGATCGAAAGCTCGCGCAGTCCACTGCCGCAGCCGAGAACCTCGCCGGGGTGCAGGCCCAGGAGCTCGAGCAGCGCCAGAAAGTCGCGTTGCATGCCGCGCTCCGCCGGCGGCAGCTCCGCGACCGGGTTCAGCGCGCCGACCGTGCGCGTGTGCTTCAGCTTTCGCTTCAGGTAGTCCACCTGGGTGACGACCTGCCGAGAAAGCTCGGGAGAGAGCTCGACCAGCCGCTCGTGAAACGCGCTGGACTCGAGCGTCAGCACGACTTCCTGCCGCCACTCCAGGTGATCGCGCGCGTGGTGCGCCGAAAGCATGCGATACCTGTAGGGCGTTCCGAAGAGGTTGCCCTCGCCCGCGCCGTCACCGACGCCGTCGTACCAGAGCATCACCCGGCTGAGCCGCTCGGGCATCAGCGCGCCACCGGCCGTCGCTATCAGATCGAGCGCGCTGGTCACCTCTTCGGCCAGCGGCTCCGGGAGCCCCGCGAACCAGACCTCGAACTCGGCCTCGGGCACGATCTCGAACATGGGCCCATCATGACTCTGACAGCATATGCTGTCAAAGACATGTAGGTTCAGTGATACGTGGCCACCAACGAGAGGCTCGCGCTGACCCAGGATTCGTGGATCTCGGCGCCGTTCTGCGCGTCCCCGAGCGAGCCGTAGGTCAGGCGCGCGGCCGGACCGAGCGACCACTGCTTGGCGACCCAGAGGTCGTAGCCGACGCCGCCGCCGAGGACCAGGCCGACGACATCCCCGATGTCCTGCTCGCGCTGGTCGGCGTACAGTCTGAGCTGGCCGTAACCGAGCAGCGTCTGAACGTTCAGCCCCGAGCGCGGATCCGGGTACCAGGTGGCGAACAGCGCGAAGCTGCCGAGCTGGAGAGCCGTGGCGTCATCCGCCGGCGACAGCATCGTGTGTGTGTTCAGCCCGGCGCCGAGAACGAAGCCCGAGCCCAGGGTCCCGCCCAGCAAGAATTCGACGTTCGCGGTGAGCCCGTTGTAGTCGTCTGCCCACCCGGGACCGAAGCCCAGACCCATGCGCAGGAAGAAGCCGTCGTGGTTGTACGCCGACGGATCACGTGGCCCCGGGGGCGCATACTCGAGCGCAACTGGCTCTGGCTCCTCCGCCTGAGCAAGCTCTGTGGCGGCTAGGCAGGCGATGAACACGCTCCGATGAGGCGGCCGAAACACGTGGGCCGATCATTAGCAAGAAACCATCACGTCCTGGCGTAGGAACCTGCTGGCCACGGCGCTTGTCCGCAGCGATGCTGCTCCGTCACGTCGAGCGAACAGGCAACCCCAGCGCGCACCTCGAACCTGACCGTGGCGGGCCACGACTGGACGGCGAAGAGGCCGCTTCCCAGAGGCAACAGCTCCTGGTCGGCGTCACGCCAGAAGAACGGAAATCCGCGCAGGAGAAGCCGCCCCTCGCGCTCGATCACGTCGAAGGTCGCGGCGGTCTCATCCAGGCGGTAGCTGCCGGTGAAGCGCTCGAGGTCGTCCTCGTTGCGCCAGGGAAGCTCCAGGTCGAAGGCCGCGAGCACCTCCGCCGTGACCGACGGCCAGTTTCGAGCGCTGACGTCCTTGTCGATGCGGTTCGGGGCCACGTCGGTGAGGATGGCATCGCAAATCTCTCGGTGCTCGGTCCAGAAGCGGTTCAGACCCGCCGGGCCGGAAACTCCTCGAGCCTCGGCGAAGGCACTTCGATCGTTGCGCTCGACATAGAAGCTGCGCATTCGTGGTCCACGCGACGCGCAGAAGTGCTCGACGGCGGCAGGGACGTCGCGCTGAGTCAGGTACAAGACGGCGCTCGACGCTCGCGGGACGAGGCGCCAGAGCTCGCTCATGATGTCGACGATCTGGCGCCGTTCGACGTTGGCCAGGAGCATGCTGAAGACCGGATCCTGGAGCAACCAGGCATCGACGATCACCGTCCGTTCTGTCTCCCGGGCGCAATCGTCCAGAAAGTGCTGCCAGCGCGTTCGACAGGCAGTGACGTATTCGTCCAACGTGCGATCGCGGTCCGGTCGATACACGTACGCCAGGGGGTGATCGACCTCGAGCTCCGAGTACCAGCGCGTCTCGCAACCCGAGGCGCTGTAGGCCAGCATGAGCGACTGCGACAGCGTCGACTTACCCGACCCGGGTAGACCCTCCACGACGATCAGATGCGGCGCCACGCAGGAGAGCCTAGCCAAAAAAGCATGCCGTTGCCTCGCCAGCGCGCCCAATGGCTGCCAGAATGGCGGCAATGCGGGTATGGGAAGTCTTGGTGGTGACGTCGCTTGCGCTGGGCGCGGGCGCGTGTGCACGCGTGGCGCAGGTGCCGCCGCAGGAGCTCACCAAGCTCAACGGGCATACGCGCGGAACGGGGCGCGGACCGGTGCAAGTCGAGCTCGTGTCCGGCTCCAGCGTCAGCATCCGGCCGGACTACTCCAAGGTGCAGGTCGATTCCCTCGGCGCCGACGGCTGGATGTCCTTCGACCATTTTCGCGCGCCGGTAAGCGTGAACCTGGCGGACGGCGTGCTCGAAGTCAGCGAGCTGGACCGAGAGGAGCCGCGCCGGCAGCGTTATCGCCTGAGTGATGTTCGCGCGACCGAGATCGTGCAGCGCGATCCATCGCGCGCCAGGCCGCTCATCATCGGCGTCGTGGTGGGCGCCGTGATCGGCGGCGCGTTCGCCACCGGGTATGGGGCGGTGTGTCCCGCCAGGTCGGATGGCGAGCACTGTGCCTACTGGCCTGTCGGCTGGGCCATGGTCGGCGGTGTGCTGGGCGGTGGCGCCGGCGTGCTCATCGCGTTGCCCTTCTCGTCCAAGTACTACCGCTAGTTAGTTCCAGAAAAAAAGGGCCGCGAGACCACCACCATGGTGAGCTCGCGGCCCTGACGGGACGGAGGGAGAAAGCTAATTAACGAGCGATGGGAGGCTGGGCGAAGCCGCCGGGGAAGGGGTTGGCGCGCTCACGGCGCTCGATCTCGCGCTGCGTCCAGGGCATGGTCGCACCGCGCTCCTCGAAGAAGGCCACGCCGATCACGCCGACGTTGCGGTCGTCGCCCTTGCGGCCAGCGTAGGAGTTTCGCACCGAGCCGAAGCGGAAGGCGGCGACCTCGTCCATGTTCTGGCGGAAGCCGTCGATCTCGACGGTGGCGAAGGCATTGACCAGGTAGCCGCGCTTGCTGATCGAGCCGGGGCGGCCGTCGATCACGTCGAGGCCGTCGACGGTGACCACCGCCTCGAGGCGGTTGCTGGTGTTGTTGTGGAGCTCGATCGTGTAGCGCTGACCGTGCTCGCCCTGGACGAAGTGGCGGCCGTTGGAGGCCATGGTCGGCAGCGGAGTGCCGTTGTCGTCGAGCAGGCGTACCGTGACCATGCCACGCGCGGCGGGGACGCTCTCGACGCGGAAGTCGACCAGCGAGGCGCCGTGCAGCATGGCGTTGATGCCGCTCTCGTCGTTGTTGTTGAGCGCCGTCACCGAGAACGGGTTGTTCGGGCACTGGCG
>DATLIL010000667.1:0-3640 GCA_035539475.1 Polyangiaceae bacterium | reverse complement strand
ATTACGAGTACGCTGAGAGCGGCTTGGCCAGGCTTCCCCGAACAGCGAAGAGCGACCGGCGTGTAGCGGCCGTGCAGCTCGTCGAGGGCCGCAGTCACTACGACGAGGTCGTGATGAAGGCCCTGCTCGGCGCCCGCGTGTCGATCTGGATCGCGACTGCGAACTTGAAGGACGTGCGGGTCGAGGCCCCGATCGGCACCAGCGCGCGGGCGCGCGGCCGATACGTCTCGATCCTCGAGCTCCTGAGCGACCTCGTGACGCGCGGCGTGGAGGTGCGCATCCTGCACGGCGGCACGCCCTCGGGCCCCTTCGCCGAATCGTTGAGAAAGTCGCGCTCGCTGCGCGCTCCCGGGTTCGAGCTGCGCCAATGCCCCAGGGTGCACCTGAAGATCGTGGCGGTCGACGGCGCCTACCTCTACCTCGGCAGCGCCAACTTCACGGGCGCCGGCCTCGGCGCCAAGGGGGATGGACGGCGCAACTTCGAGCTCGGCCTGAGCACCGACGACGACGTCCTGCTCGACGCCACCCAGCTGCTCTTCGATCGCATCTGGACGGGGCGCGAATGCGGGGGCTGCCGGCTGCGCGCGCAGTGCCCCAAGCCGCTCGACGGCGGCGGCGGCAAGCCGGCTAGTGCTTCACGTCCACGACGAGTCGCAAAGGGTCGTCGAGCGTGAGCACCCGGTACTTGTTCGGCTTGGCCGCGCCCAGAACCCAGGTGACGTGTGCCTCGAAGTCGCAAGTTTGTTCGAGCTCCTTCACCACCTCGAGCTCGAGCTTCTGATCGCGATCCTTGATCGTGGGCGCACCGCTCGGCGTGTGTGCGTTGGCGGGCTCGAACCGCACCTCGAGCCAGGCGTCGCCCGCGACGGGGGTAGCCTCACCCGAGCCGCAACGCCGCACGGGTTTGTCGACGTACTCGAGGTGATAGCCAGGCAGAGGCCCGCTCGCGAACTCGAAGACGATGCGATCGAAGCCCTCGTGCCGCGCCGAGCGCACGTCGGTGAGCAGGGCCACCTCTTTGGGCTTGGGCCGGTACTCGACGATGCCTGCAGTGAAGGCCTGGCCGCTACCCGCGGGCTCGGGCGACGGGCGCGACTTGGGGCTGGGCGCCGGTGGCTTTTCGGCGACGGGCGCCGGACCGGCCAGCGACGCTACCGCTGGCGTGGAGCTCGGACGGGGCGGAACCGCGTCCGAACGTGTCTCTTCGCCGCTGCCGCGAGTGCAGCCGAGCGGGAGGAGCAGGAGAGCCGCGAGCCTCGGCATCGCGGCTCCATCGCTAGCAGCGCGGCCCGGCAGAAGCCATCTCAATCACCCGATCGGCGCGCTCGTGAACCAGCGCACCAGGGCCTCGAACCAGAACACGCTGTCGCACGAGCCCATCGAACGCTCCAGATCGTGCTCCGGCCAGCACTCGTCGCAGCCGTGGTCGAGGCTGCTCACGACTGCTTCTCCGCGAAAGGGAGCTGGCCCAGCTGGCGCATCACGCCGACGTCGTCGCGCCCCGCCCAGTGCTCGACGATCTTGCCGCCGGCGACGCGGAAGATGTGGATGGTCTCCGTCTCGCAGCGCTTGTTGGTGGCACCAACGGGATAGCGCAGAAATTCGATCGGACCGGTGTTCGTGCCGCGCATCGATACCCGGCAGACGACCTTGTCGGCGTCGGCAAAGACGTCCTCGCAGCGATAGTCAGCGTCCGGAAAAGCGTTCTGCACCTTGCCCAGAATGCGCCGCAGCCCGCTCCTGCCCTGCGCCTCCGGAATGGCGGCGTGGTTTTTCAGGTCGTCCGCGGTGAGCGCGGCCGCGCCGTCGAGATCCTTCGCGTTGAGCAGTGAAAAGTAGCGTCGAGCGAGTTCCTTGTTAGCCGTCTGGTCCATGTTCGTTGCCTCCTGCCGTAGAGGCGTTCCAGCCCGGGGAACGATGTTCCATGGCCGGGTCACAGAGGACGGAACGAGCAGTAACTGCCGGTTTTTACACAGCTAATCAGATAGCGCCCGGCATCGACATCGAGCTCCTGAATGCGCTCCAGGGCGTCTTTCAGACGGCGCTGCACGTTGACGCGGGCGCGCTCGACCGCCGACGCACCCCGGCGGTCCCGGCCACCGAGCCCCACCGCCCGTGAGAGCTCCTGTGCCAGGGCCTCGATCTCCCCCTCGGCGCGGGCAGCGCGTCCGCGGTCACCGAGGGCCTCGGCTTCGTCGCGCTGGTCGCGCAGATCTTCCAGCCGTCTGCGGTACTGCTCCTTCGCACGCGCATCGAGCAGCGGTCCGGCGTCACCGGCGAGCTCATCGGAGCCAGCGAGCTCGAGCACGTGCACCTCGCGCTCCGGATGGCGCAAAAGGTAGTCGAGATAGCCGAGACCCTTGCTGTCCTTCAGGCGGTGTTCCCTGCCCGCGGCGCTCAGGGTCCACACCTCGCCGTCGCGGCGCAGCGTCGGGACCACGGGACCGACGCGGGCCGGCGCCGGTGGCGCGCTCTTCTGCCCCAGAGCGGCCAGCGCTCGCTCGCGGCCGAGCTTCGAAAGTTCGAGCAGTGGTTTGGCGCCGATCTGCTGGCATTGCGCGACGGCATCCTCGTAGTGAGCAAGCGCCTCGGCGGCCTTGCCGAGCCCGAGCGCGAGATCGCCGAGCGTACGCGACGTGGGCCCGATGGCGAGCGAGCTGGCCGGTCCCCAGAACACGCGGTTCTTGTAACGGTGCTCGTGAAGCCTTTCGTAGAGCGGGGTGCTGATTTCGGACTCGCCGACCAGCGCGGCAGCCTGTCCGGCGATGATCAGCCAGGGAAAGGTGCCGGCCAGGGGGACGATGCGTCGCAGGCGCTCGAGCGCACCCGCTCGATCTCCGCTCGCGACCAGGACCCAGGCGACGTACGGCACCAGCAAAGGTACCGGCTCGAGCAGCTCGAGCACGCGCCGCGCGTCTGGCACGATGCTCTCCGGCTTTCCGCGCGCCACGGCCAGCGCGACACGCTGCAGCGCCCAGGCCAGACGCGCCGAACGGTCATCGCCGGCGAGCGCGAACCATTCATCGCCGAGCCGTGCCGCCTCCTCGATCTCGCCATCGAAACAAGCGAACAGTGAGTGAACCGCCAGGAGCCGCCACTGGAAGCGTCCGAGAGGCAGCTGCTTGAGCAGCTCGGCGTAAAGAACGAGCGATCGTTCGGCCTCGCCCCGGTCGCCCTGCTCGAGCAGCTGTGCGATGTACCAACCCAGGCCGGAGAGCAGGAACGAACGGTCCTCGAGCTCGAACGCCAGCTTCACGGTCTCCTGAACCAGCGCGCCACGTTCCTCGCTGCCGGTGAGGTAACCCATGGACGAGACGGCGTAGATCAACGTGCGCAGCAGCGTTTGCCGGTCTCCGAGGCGGCGCGCCATGGCCTGCGATTCTGCGTTGAGGCGTAATATCTCCGCGGCGTCGTCTTCGCGCTGCGGCGGTGAGAGCGCGGCCGCGAGGCGGCCTGTGGCCAGGGCCCGCAGCTTGCTGTCCTCGTCCGGCAGCGCCGCGAGAGCCCGGCGCAAGAGATCGACCATCACCGGATCGATCCCCGCAGTCACCGGTTCGACGGCGTAAGCGAGAGCAGCGCGCGCCTGCAAGTCGGCGTCTGCCAGCTGCTCCGCGTGCTCCGCCGCGCGCACGGCCAGACG
>DATLIL010000666.1:0-9946 GCA_035539475.1 Polyangiaceae bacterium | reverse complement strand
TTCCTCCGGCAAGGGCGGCAGCGAAGATAAGGGTGGTTCGAGCGGCTCGAGCAACTCCAGCGCCGGATCAGGCGCGGGCGGCGAAGCGACTCAGTGCATCGCCGAAGGTGACGACTGCGAACCCGGCAGCAGCGACTGCTGCGAGGGCGCCTGCATCGAATCGTCGACCGGGGAGTTCTCCGGCTGCCGCCCGCTGTGCCAGAGCTCGGACGACTGCGACAGCGGCTGCTGCCAGCAGTTCTCCGACGGCGGCGGCGGCTTCTGCGTGGACGCGGCCTACTGCACCTGCGTCGAGCAGGACGGCGAGTGCGGGCCCGGTGTGCCGTCGATGTGCTGCGAGGGCAGCACCTGCGCCATCACGGAGGGTCCGTACACCTGCCACCAGATCTGCACGGACCCCGGCGATTGCCCGAGCGAGTGCTGTCTGCCGCTACCCAATACCGAGCTGAGCGTCTGCGCTCCCGACACGTACTGCCTGTAAGTCCACAGGGTTGCCATCACCCGGCCTGGAAACCGTCCGGCAACGTTGCCGAAACGCGGTTCCTAGAAAACAGCGATGATGGCACTTCCGTCCAAAGACTCGCACGACGACGAAGAGTTCTCGGAAGCCAAGCCCACCAGGACCCTTGCCAGCCCTGCGCCTTCGCACGTGCGCAGGACCGCCAGCGAACGCCCCCCGAGCCAGCCCCCGACGAGCGCAACGCCTTCGTCCGGGCCGAGGTCGCTGCGTGCGCCCGAGGAGCGCTTCCAGCAAGTGCAGGCGTCGCTCAGCCGGCTGCAGGAGCTCGACACGGCGCCTGCGTCGCTCAAGAGTCAGCGCTTCGACGTCGCGAGCGATGCGCCGGTCACCTCGCAGCGCGAGCCCGTCTCTGGACTCGAGTCGACCAAGTTCGATCTCGGCGAGGCCATCGAGCACGCTGCGGCGCGCGAGCTGCCGGCGGACGTGCAGCGCAGCAGCGTACGGCGGCTGGGACAGTTCGCGTTGCTCAACGGAGCGCTGATCGCTTGCCTCGCCGTCGCCGGTGCCGTCGCGTCGCAGCGCCTCTCGCAGTATTTGCCGCCGCTGCTCGCCGGGCTCGCACTGAACCTCGGCCTGTTCGGCGTCACGCGCCTTTCCAGCGTCGCGCCGCGCGTGGTGATGCTGCTCGGCTACTTCCAGCTCGTGCTCTATTGCCTGGCGCTGAGCGTGTTCCGCCACAGCCACCCATGGCCAGCCGACGAGGTGCTGCGCAGCTTTTCTCCGGCGGTGGTGGCGATCGTACTGTTTGGAGCCCTGGTCCCGCAGCGCCCTGCTCGCGTCTTGATCTGGGGACTGATCGCCGCCGCCACCGATCCGCTGGTCGCGCACCTGAGCGGGTCCACCGCTGGGTCGGCGGCCTCGCTGCTCGTCCTGTCGCTTTCGCCGTTACTGGCCAGCGGCCTTGCCTACTTCTCTTCGACCATCACCTACGATCTCACCGAGACGATCGCGAAGGCGCGCGGCGTCGGCTCGTACAAGCTGATCGAACAGCTGGGCACCGGCGGCATGGGCGAGGTCTGGCGCGCCGAGCACCGCATGCTGGCGCGGGGCGCCGCGATCAAGCTGATCAAGCCCAAGGCCTTGAAGGTGGAAGATCCGGGCGAAGCACTCCGCGTCGTGCGTCTGTTCGAGCTCGAAGCGCAGGCGACGACGATGCTGACCTCGCCGCACACGATCAGCGTGTACGACTTCGGCGTGACGCCGGAGGGCCACTTCTATTACGCCATGGAGCTCCTCGACGGCTTCGACCTGCAGAAGCTCGTGGAACAGCACGGGCCGCAGTCGCCCGAGCGCGTGGCGCACATTCTGAGCCAGGTCGCCGAGTCGCTGAACGAGGCGCACGGCCACCGCTACGTGCATCGCGATCTCAAGCCCGCCAACGTGTTCCTGTGTCGGTACGGCGGGCGCGTGGACTTCGCCAAGGTCCTGGACTTCGGCCTGGTGCTCGACACGTCGGACGATGAAGAAGGCGGCGACGAGCCCGACGAGCGTCGCGCGATCGGGACTCCCTCGATCATGGCGCCGGAGATGCTGGTGGCGGGCGCTCGCGTCGACCACCGCTCGGACATCTACGCGCTCGGTTGCCTCGGTTACTGGCTGCTGACGGGTACCCGCGTGTTCCCCGCCAAGACGAGGGCCGAAATGCTGCGCATGCACGCCGCCGTCACCCCCGAGCTTCCGTCAGTGCGCAGCGGGCGTCCCCTGCCGCAAGCGCTGGAAGACATCGTGATGAAGTGCCTGCAGAAGAACCCTGCGGCGCGGCCGCAGAGCGCGCTCGAGATCGCCGACGCGCTCGACGCCTCGGGTCTGACCAAGGGCTGGTCGCGCGACGAGGCGCTGACCTTCTGGGAAAGCCACGCCAGCGGACCGATGAGCGCACGCCTCAGCGCCTGAGCGCCTGAGCGCCGCTGCGTAGAGCAGAGAGCCGTCGCCAGGTGCATGGGCGCCTCGCCGTAGGCGGGCTCAGGGCTGCTCGAAGGGGTTTTCGATGCGGAAAGTGGCGTCGGCCGCGAACTCCGGGCTGCCGTCGTCCTGGTCGATCCAGAGCTCGTTCGTATTGTTGGTCTCGTTGTGCACCATGCGCACGTACTGGTTCTCGTAGTTGTACGAGCGCAGCGAGACCCAGGTCGGCTCGGCCAGGCCGGGCTCGAAGCAAAACGTGGCGTCGCCGAGGAAGAGCGGCGTGTCGTCGGCGAGGTTGAAGCGGACCCTCGAGTTCGCATGGCGCATGAAGTTGAAGTCGCGCCGCTGTTCTTGGTCGGGCTCGGGTAACAGCCGGATCGAGAAGCAGCCTTCGTCGATCATCCCCTCGATCACCTCGAAAGTCGCGTCGAAGGCGTCTTCAGTCACGGGGTCGACGCTCGTCACCCAGCCGAGCGCGTTCCGGTGCCGGATGTATTGACCTGGCAGCGAGTAGGACGCGAACGAACACTGGTAGAGCGTGGTCGCTTCCCACGGCGGTGGCCCCTGGGGTTGTCCGCCCGTGCCGGCGAGGGCCTCCCCGCCGCTGCCCGCAGCGCCGCCGTCGTCGCTGCCGCCGACACCGCCGTCGTTGCCTTCACCGCTGCTGCCGCTGCCGACGTTGCCCGTCCCGCCACCGCCAGCGGGCAGCTCGGATGGAATTGCCGTCACTACGTCGAGACGGATCGGTCCGTCACACGCAGCGTACAGCAACACCAGGAAGAGAGCCGGCGCTCTACCAGGCACCCGGCCAGTCTAGCTCAGCACCATGCGCCAGAGCTAGGTCAGGCCGGAGGCAGCCAAAGTCCTTCGATCGGCGACACTCCATCCTTGACGAAGGCTTCCGCCGAAAGTGCCGACACTGGGTCGTTCGTCTTGAGAAACGGCTGGGCCACGGTCACCCACAGGTCGTTCTGGCTGCGCACGCTGTTCTCGAAGTTCAGGAATTGTCCACCCTGCATGCCAAGCGCCTTGCCGCCGAGGATCAGCGCCGGCATGGGCGACCAGGAGTGCGTGGTCTCCGCGACCTCGGTGATGCACGGCACGACCGTGTGGTCGAGCAGGCTGTTGCCGAAGGCGTCCGTGGTGTTCTTGAAGTCGAGCAGGATGTCGGCGATCTTCTGGTTGTACCAGGTGTGCACGTTACACAGGAACTCGACCACGCCGGCGAGCTCCTGATCGGCCGGCAGCGAGTCGAACACGTCCGCCTTGGAGCCGATGCGGTGGCTCAGCGGATGGTGCATGTAGATGGCGTTCGGATCGTCGGGGTGCAGACCCTTGAACGAGACGTGGTTCGTGCCGGGCGACCACTGCAGCGTGGCCACGCGGATGAGATCGCACTGGAAGGCCGCCTTGATGATCGAGGCGTGCAGCTTGCCGATCGCCTCGTGCTCCTCGTCGTCCGCGTTGGAGACCATGGGGTCGCCCGGACCACCGGAACCAGTGTCACCCTCGAGGTTCGGATCCGGCGCCGGCGGCACGACGCAGCTCGGATCGCCGATCATGCCGCTCTCGATCTGGCCCGAGATCTGCTGCTCGATCGCGCGAATGGCCGCGGCGTGGGCGTCGATCTTGTCGGCCTCGCTGCCTGGCGCGAGCAGCTTGATCTCGTCGAGCTCGCGCAGTGAGTAATCGAGCACGCTCTTGCGCGCTCGTAGTGCTCGCAACAAGGCTTCTTGATTGGCCGGGGTATCGCCGCCCGGCATGAAGCCCGAGAACAGGTTCATGTACAGCTGAACCGGGCTCAGCGTGGGCAAAAGCGGCACATTTTCGGTGATCGTGCCGCCGGCGACGGGCCGCTCGGAGGTGATGTCGTTCTTGTCGTAGCCGTACGACAGGCACTGCGCCGAGGTCTCGAGCGAATCCACCCGCGCGTCGCAGATGGCGTTGGCGTAGCCGAGGCCCGGCCGCTGCAGGTCGACCACGTTCTTGAGCAGGATCTGATCCCACGAGGGACCGCCCGCCGCGGCGTCGTCCGCCTCGCCGCCGTTGCGGCGCGTACCCGGGCAGTTGGCGCCGGTGGTGGACATGGGCGTGCCGGCCTCGTGCCCACCACCGCCTCCGTTATCGATGCCGTTGAAGGACAGTCCGAACAGGATGCTGAGATCGTCCTTCAGGCCTGCCGTCTCGAACGGCTTGAGGATGGGTGAGAACGTGAAGTTCGTACCCGATCCGACCGGCAGGTAGCGGTAGCGGACGGTGCCGACCGGCCAGTGGATGATCATGAACCGCGGCGGTGACGTGGCACCCTGCGCGGACACTTCCAGGTTGCGCAGCAGGATCTTCAGGCCCACCGCGCCGCCGATGCCGGCCAGGAAGGAGCGGCGTGCGAAACGATACGATCTCATGGTGCGGTGCCTCCGGCGGTGCGCAATTGAAAGACGTTGGAAGCGGCGATGACCTTGACCAGATCGCTGAAGGTGCGGTCCGTGGCGGCGAAGTTCTCGGCCACGGTCTTGGTCGCGCAGCTCTCGATGTCGCCGCCGCCCTCGGCCAGGGCGAAGGAGATCAGGTTCTTGGTCATGCAGGTCGCGAAGGCGTCGCCCGCGGCCAGCGTCTTGGCCATCTCGACGGCGTTCGGCACGCTCTGGCCACCTGCGTTCGGCGGCAGTGTCACCGAGGCATCGATCGGCCTGCCCTCGGGGTCCATCGTGCGGAAGCGACCGATGATGTCGTAGTTCTCGAGCGCGATACCATAGGGGTCGAAGCTCGTGTGGCAGCCGGCGCACGGGTTCGTCGTGGCGCGCGCGTTGGCCTTCTCGCGCTCGCTCAATCCGGCCTGCATGGCGTTGACCGCGGCGATCGCGTCGGCCAGGTTCTCGGGGAAGATCGGGTTCTGCGCGCACAGCAGCGCAGCGTTGACCGCCAGCCCGCGTCCAACGACGGAGGCGTGATCCGGGCGCGACTTCGTGGTCAAGAAGCCCGGCATCATGAGCAGCCCGCCGCGGTTCTCCGGCAACTCGACCGGAGCGTAGCCCTCGGCGTCGACCACGGCGCCGGGCGGCGGGAACGCGATGCCGTAGATCGTCGCCAGGCTGGCGTTGATCGTCGAGCGGCGAGACGTGAGCATGTCCGCGAGTGGGCCGTTCCACAGCGCGCCGTTGATGAAGAGCTCGGCCTCGCGCATCATCGAGTAGCGCAAGGTGTCGTCGAACTCCGGCGTCTTCGCCGGATCGATCACCACGCTGCCGAGGCCAGCCAGCTGGAAGTAGGCGAACATGGCCGACTGCAAGTTGAGCTTGGCGGCGTCGGTGGCGAGCAGGCGCGTGACCTCGGCCTTGATACCCTCGGCCGTGGAAAGCCCCCCATTCGCGCCGGCGTCGAGCAGCGCCTGATCGGGAGGCGCGTCGGTGAGGAAGAACGAGATCAGGTTGGCCTGCTCGTGCCCGAGCAGCGGCCCCTCGACGGCGCCGCCCGCGCCGAACTCGGTGCGGTACAGGAACCAGGGTGACTCGAGCACGGCGTAGACGCCGTACTGAACGCCTTCCTGCACCGTGCCTCCGTCAGCGGTGACGGCGCTGTAGACCCCGAGCAAGCGCCCGGTCTCGGCCTCGCTGAGAGGACGGCGGTACGCGCGCTGTGCCAGACCGGTGAGGAAGCCCTGCGCACACTCGGGCGTGGGGCTATCACTGCAGGAGGTGACAGCGGCGAAGTTGTCGTGCACGTACTTGCCGACGGTCTGCGCGATGTTGTCGCCCACCTGCCACTGGCTGCCCGTGATCACCGTGCCCTCACGCGGATTGGCGAGCGGCGGGAACGTGCGCTGGTTGGCGGCACCGATCTCGAAATCCCCGCTGATGGTCTCGCCGAGCGGCGCGCCGAACAGCGACGACAGAGCGTTCACCTGCTGGTTGAACGTCAGACGAACGAGGCGCTTCGGGATCAGCACCTCGGAGCCATTGCAGGTGATGCCGTTGGGTGTTTGCCCCGGCATCTGGACGGGAGGCACCGGCTCGGTCTCGGTACCTTTACCGTCGCCTTCGACGACGGCGGTGCAGGCACCAATGACGGGGAGCAGGGCGAGATATACGAGCGCTTTTGTCGAGCTCATCGGCGACCCTTCAGGAGAGCTAGCCACCCCTGGTCAGCGCAAAGGGTCAGGAATTTCAGCGAAACGGTTCCTCCCCGCCCGAGGTCTGATTTCTGACTTCTTTTGCCTACGTCCAGCTACTTAAGGAGACCATGCGAACTCTCCCCAAGTTGCACCGACAGCGTCTAGTTCCACTCGCGGCATGGACGGCTGCCAGCCTGCTTGCCTGCTCAGGCGCCCAGCAAGAAAAGCCAGCGGTTCAGGCTGCTCCGGTCGCTGAGGCCCAACCCGCCGCCCCCGCCGAACCGGCGGCCACGGCCAAGGCGCCGGAGGCCGCCCCGGCCCGGCAAGCCATCAGCAAGGCGAGCTACGGCAAGGCCGACGGCCACGAGGTCTTCGTCTACACGCTGACCAACGACAAGGGGATGGTCGCCAAGATCATCAACTACGGCGCCATCGTCACCGAGCTCATGGTCCCGGACAAGAACGGCAAGGCGGCCGACGTCGTGCTCGGCTTCGAGAACATGGACGGCTACCTGAAGAACGGCCCGTACTTCGGTGCCACCATCGGTCGCGTCGCCAACCGCATCAAGGACCACAAGTTCGAGCTCGAAGGTAAGAAGTACGATCTCGCCAACAACAATCCCCCCCACTCGCTGCACGGCGGCCTGAAGGGCTGGGACAAGGTGGTGTGGGAAGCGACCCCCAAGGAAACTCCGGCCGGGCCGGCGCTCGAGCTCACCTACGTCTCCAAGGACGGCGAGGAAGGCTACCCGGGCACGGTCAAGGCCAAGACCACCTACATCCTGACGAACGCCAACGAGCTCCGCGTCGAGATGGAAGCGGTCACGGACAAGACGACCTTCGTCAGCATGGCGCACCACACCTACTGGAACCTGGCCGGGTTCAACTCGGGCTCGATCCTCGAGCACGAGCTCACGCTGTTCGCCGACCAGTTCACGCCCGGCGACCCGGTACCCAACGGCAAGACCAAGGCCGTGAAGGGCACGCCCTTCGACTTCACGGCAGCCAAGCCGATCGGCAAGGATCTGAAGGCCGCCGGCGGTAAGCCGGTAGGCTTCGACGCGAACTGGATCGTCAACGGCGAGGCCAGCCAGCTGCGGCCCGTGGCCAAGCTCAAGGACCCCAAGTCCGGGCGCGTGATGACCATCGAGGCCGACCAGCCCGGCGTTCAGTTCTACACCGGCAACTTCCTGGACGGCAAAACGACGGGCAAGGGCACGGCCTACCCCCAGTACAGCGGTCTGTGCCTCGAGACGCAGAAGTTCCCCAATTCGGTCAACGTGCCCTCCTGGCGTGACGCCGTGATGCTGAAGCCGGGTCAAACCTACAAACACACGATGATCCATCGCTTCTCGACCGAGTAGACTCCGCCTGGATGCGACATCGTTTGAATTGGGGCGTGATTGGCAGCGGTGCCATCGCCGCTGACTTCACGCGGGCGCTCTGGCTGTCGGAGCGCTGCCGGGTGGTGCACGTCGTGGGCTCGTCGCTCGACAAGGCGCGGGCCTTCGCCAAGCGCTACGGCGTGCCAGGGTGCTCGCAAGATGTCGGCGAGATGCTGGCGGACGAGAAGGTAGACGCGGTTTACATCGCCACCCCACACCCGCTGCACGAAGAGCAGGCGCTGGCCTGCATCGCGGCGGGTGTGCCGGTGCTGTGCGAGAAGCCGCTGGCCATGAGCACGGAGGGCGCGCGGCGAGTGTTCGACGCGGCCAATGGCGCCGGCGTCTTCGTGCTCGAAGGCTTCATGTACCGCTGCCACCCGCTGATCGGTGCGCTGATCCAGCGCATCCAGAACGGCGCCATCGGCAAGGTGCGGCATATCCGCGCCGACTTCGGCTTCTGCGCACCGCGCGATCCAGCGGGCCGACTGTTCAACCCCAAGCTCGGCGGCGGCAGCATCCTGGACGTGGGCGGCTATCCGGTCTCGATGGCGCGCCTGATCGCCGGCGTCGCCGTGGGCGCTCCTCAGGCCGAGCCGACCGCGATCAGCGCCGCCTGCACGATCGGCCCGACCGGCGCCGACGAGTTCGCGACGGCGCTGCTCACCTTCCCCGGAGAGATCAGCGCGCAGGTGACGAGCGCCATCTCGCACGACGTCGGAACGAGCGTCGTCATCTTTGGCGATGAGGGCAAGATCGTGCTGCCCAATCCCTGGCTCCCGGGCGGCGATCGCCAGGGTCTGGAATCCGAGCTCACCGTGCACCCCATGCGCGGCGAGCCAGAGCTCGTGCGCCTGCGCGCGGCACGCCCCGTGTACGCGCTCGAGGCAGAGCTCGTGGCCGACACGCTGCCGGATCTGCAGGCAGCGTGGCCCGCCATGACCTGGTCCGACTCGCTCGGTAACTTGCGTGTGATGGACGCCTGGCGTCAGGCGCTCTGACAGCAGACCCGGTCGAGGTCAGTCGGCGCGGTAGCGCTCCTCGGCCTCCAGGCGGTCGTTGATGTCGTCGACCACACCGACCAGCGGTGTGTCGCAGAACTTGCAGAAGTCCTGTTGCAAGCTCACGGCGTGATCGCAGCTCGAGCAACGGGCTCTTCGCAGGCGGCGGCCCACCTGGTAGCCGACCACTGCCAGACCCGGAAGCAAGAGCCACATCAAGAGACCCGCCCCCACCAGGAACGACAAGAAGCCGGCGAGAGCACCAACAGCGCCACCCTGCACGCCACGATCGCCCAGCACGCGAAAGGCGATCTTGTTCTCGCTCTCCCATTCCCGATGTTCGGCAGGGTCATCGGCGACGCGAATCACCGCGGGGCCAAGCGGTCGGACGGCGTCCGCGAGGTGGACGGGCTCTGGCCATGCGTCAGTGGCCGGTAATCCGAGCTTTTCGCGCAGATCCTGGCGCTCGGGCTCGAGCTCGAAGTAGGCGCGCCGAACCGCATCGGCGTGGTTGGGCGCCAGCGCGTCGAGCACCTGCTCGAGCTCGCGCCGGCCGTCCTTCCTGAGCACGAGCTGAGCCGAGAGCAGGAGCGCCAGCTGTCCGGGCCGGAGGTAGCCGAGCGCCTGCCGCTCGAACAAGAGCTGCTGACCGCCCTCGTCGTAGTGGCCGGTCTTGAACTGAAAGCTGCTCTGCAGCGTGAAGAAGCCGAAGCCGAGATAGACCGTGGTCAGGTCCGTCAGCTGCTCCTCGGTGTCGCGCGAGACGACCATCAGACCATGGTGGTCGCGATAGGCGTGCGCCACCTCGTGGCCCAGCGTGCCGATCAGCATCTCCTCGTCGCGCAGGGTGGATTCGCGCAGGCCGAAGCGGCACACGCCGTCCTCGATGCCCATGAACCAGCCGGCAGCGTGGTGCAGAGGATCGTCAGGGTCGTCGGCCTCTTGCACGATGTTGCGCGGCCGCGACGCGCCGATCTCGATCTCCACGCCGAGGTCGCCCAGCCCCGCGTACGAGAGCAGTCGCCGCAGG
>DATLIL010000665.1:0-8524 GCA_035539475.1 Polyangiaceae bacterium | reverse complement strand
TCTTCACCTTGGGCAGGATCTCGCCCATGGTCTCGAGGTAGAGCCGCCGGCGTGTGACCTCGGGCGCCTTGTTGTACTCGGCCAGCAGCGCGTTGAAGGCCGCGACCTCACCCTCGGCCTCATTGACGCGCTGCTTGGCGTAGCCCTCGGCGGCACGAATGGTCTGCGCTGCCCGGCCGCGCGCGCGGGGGATCTCCTTGTTGTACTCGCCGTTGGCCACGTTGATGGCGCGCTCTTTCTCCTGCTGGGCCTGGTTCACCTCGTTGAACGAGGCCTGCACCTTCAGCGGCGGGTTCACGTTCTTCAGTTGCACCTGGTCGACCTTGATGCCCATGGCGTAGGCGTTGGTCAGCGCGCGCAGCTTCTGCAGCGCCTCGTCCTCGACCTCCTGGCGCCCGATGGTGATGACCTCGTCCACCGTGCGATCGCCCACCACTTCGCGCATCACGCTCTCGGAAGCGTCGCGCAGCGTCACGTCGGGGTCGCGCACGTTGAACAGGTATTGGTCGGGCCGCTCGATGCGGTACTGGATCACCCACTCGACGAGCACGGCGTTGAGATCGCCGGTGACCATCGACTTCTCTTCCTCCCACTCGGCTTGAGGAGTCACTTGCGACACGTTGGTGCCGCCGCTTGTTGCGAAACCGAACTCTTGCTTCAGCTGCCGCTTGACCGGAACGATCTCGGTTTGGTCGATGCCCAGCGGCAGGCGAAAGTGCAGGCCTGACGGTACGACGTGACTGAAGCGACCAAATCGCAACACGACGCCCTCCGCTTCGGCGGGCACCGTGTAAAACGCCGACCACAGGAGCACGATCGCCACGATCACCAAGATCCACGTGCCGATCGAGCGGAAGAGAAAGGCGGGCACGCGCGGAGCGGGAAATTTGATTGCTGCCATCTTCGCGGCGCGAGCTTACCACTCCTCCCCCGCATACCAGCCCTGCCCGACAAACGGCGCAGGTTTGCGCTGCAAGTTACTGCCTTGGCGTGCGCGCTCAGCCTTGCCAAGTTCGAGATCAGGAATGATGGAGGAGTCATGACGAGTCACTCGCCCGAGTGCGACACTCCACGGCAGTCGAAGGTCGAGGCCTGTTTTTTCCTGGCTGGCTGTCTGCTGGTGCTGCTCGCCTGTGGTGGAACCAGCACCGCGAGTCGTGGCCCGATCTGGCCGGGCGTCACCGATCCCCGGCTGACCGCCTGTGACTCGGGTGACTCCGCGATCTGCAATCAAGTCGGCGAGGAAATGTGGCAGCAGGGCGCCTACTCCGAGGCCCGAGATTGGTTCACCGTCTCCTGTGCGCGCATGGACGACGTCGTCACCACGGCGCAGCGCATGGTCGAGCTAGGAGCCAAGGCCAAGGCGGCGCAGAAGGTGGCGGACGCCGCGGCGCAGGGCGATCACGTGAGCGCGGCAGAATCCTCGGCAGCGCTGGAGACGATCGGGAACCTGAGACCCGAAGGCCAGGAGATCAGAGCGCGCATCGAGGGTTGCGTTCGCGTGGGTGACACCCACCACATGCAGTACCGGCACGCTGCTGCGCAGCCGTATTTCGACACGGTCTGCAAGCTTCGTGGCGTCCAGGCTCAGGCGGAGCCGCTGATCCCGGGCCTCTCCTCGATCGTGGTTTCCGCGTGTGACGCCAGCGAGTACTCACGTCAGGCGGCAGCAGCGGACGCGGCGTCGCGCTCTGCGGTCGGTGGGCTCCTGGCTCAGAGCGCGCCTAGCGCGGTTCCGGTCAGCTACCAGCGCGCGGCGGCGCCGACCCCGGCACCGATCTCAACCGTGAAGATGCCGGCTCCGGCGTCTGTTCCCGTCGTTTGTGCCGACTACGGCGCGAGCTGCGAAGCCGATCCGGTGGTGCTGGAGTGGAAGCAACAGTGCGCCTCCGACGCGCGCGCCCAGGCTCCCTGCTACTGCGCGGTAGCGGCCACTTTCGAATGCCTGATCGCCCACGGCTGCTACGCAGAGGCCGGCGCCAGGCGCGCGGACGGCCAGGTCAGCGACACGCGGCTGTCGTCGCTCCAGCTGGGCACACAGCAGAACGCGGCCAACGCGCAGCACCTGGGCAAGTCCTGCTGGTGACGCGGACGGCCCGAACGCCTCAGACGTCGGCCAGCGCCACGCGCAGCTCGAAGGCGCTCCTGCCGGCCTTGCGCGCGGCGACCGGAGACAGCTTGGCGCCGGCGGCCTTGGCCGCGACCGCTGCCGCGAACAAGCCGAGGCCGCGGCTGTAGCGGCCAGCAGGGTGGCTCTTGCACTCGAGCTGACCCTCCGCGGTGAAGGCGCGCTCGGCCAGCTCGGGAGCCAGCGCCGCACCGCCGTCCTCGACGCGCACGACGCCCTTGCCGACCGTGATCGTGACGTCGACATCGCGCGAGCCGTGCTGGATGGCGTTTCGGATCACGTTGGCCAGTGCGCGCCGCAGCATGTCGCGGTTGGTCATGACGAAGCTGGCCTCTGCGCCAGGCTCCTGCTCGAGGCGGAGCTCTACGCGATAACTCCGGGCCAACGCCTGGCACTGCTGGAGCGCCTCGGTGGCCACGTCGCTGAGCGACAGCGGCGCGAGATCGACGACGGGCGCGTCCTCGAGCGCGACGCCCAGGAGCTCGAGGTTGTCGATGATGGAGCCGAGCGACGTGCAGGACGAGACGACGTCGTCCAGAGCTTCACGCAGGTCGTCGCTCTCCTTGCCCATCGTGGACTGCAGGTAGCCGGCGTTGCTGTGCAGCGCGGACAGGGGGTTCCTGAGGTCGTGAGCCACCAGCGCCAACAGCTGGGCGATGAGCTCTGGATCGTCGGGGCGTGACACCTTTTCCAGCAGTATATCGTCACTCGCTCGGGTGCACGCGCTCGTCTACGAACCTGAAAATTCTCTCCCTGAACAGATCGCGCTGCTCCAGCGGCGCAAGATGAGACGCGCCGGCAACAATTTCGAGCTCGGCGCCGGGGATGGCCTCCGCCATGGCCTGCGAAACCTGCGGCGGCGTGAAGGAATCGCGCTCACCCGCCATGACCAGGGTCGGGACCCCTACCTGGGGGAGAAGGTCCTGGGCGGAGTGTTCCCCGGCGCAGGCGAGCATCTTCAGAAAGAGCTCGAAATCGACGTGGAGCGCATGGTCGAAATAGGGCGCGATGTCGGCGACGTTGACGCGTCCGCTGTCGACGTCCCCGGTCATGCGCGCCACCCTCAAGGCCAGACCGGGCGGCACCCTGGACCACAGGCCGCGCGCCAGCCGCCGGTGGTTGGTGACGAAGCGGACCAGGTTGGGCAGCACGTTTGCGAGCAGGTCGCTGTTCTTGAACGTGTACGTCACCCGGCCGAAACTGCCGCACAAGAAGACCAGGGCCCGGACCCCGGCGGGTCGTAGGCGGTAGGCTTCGAGCGCCACCTGCGTTCCGAACGAGTGACCGACGAGGATCACCGGCGGATCGCCCAGATGACGGCGTACGGCATCGAGATCGGCCGCGTGGTGCACCACGTCGATGCGGCTCGGATCCGCCGGCTGGGCGCTGCGCCCGTGACCCCGGTAGTGCCAATGGGCGACCGAGAGCCGTTCGGCCAGGTCATCCCATAAGTACTTGTAAATGAAGCCGTCGCAGACGAGCCCGTCACAAAGGATCGCTGTCACCGGCGTCGGCCCCGGACGGCTTCTCACATAGAGACCGGTCTGGTCTGAAGCGGAAGCGCGGGACTGCCTGACGTCGGAGCCAGGGTGCATTTGCTACCTAGCTACCGCCAGCGGCGGTAGGGGCAAGTCGTCAGCGGTGGGTGACGCGGAACTCAGCCGGCGTCGGCTTCTTCGTCGTCACTGATGTCGTTCACGCTCGGGATCTTCTTGATCTCGAGCCGAGCCATCTTCCACGCTCGCTGAACGACCCACGAAAGCGATCGGTCTAGGCGCGCCGCCTCGTCCTTGATCTCTTGGAGCATGGACTCCGGGAAGTAGAGGCTTTGTTTGCGCTTGTCGCTTCCGGCTGTCTTGTTCGAGTCGTTATCGGCCACACAGACCTCGCGTGTGAGTAGCGGTGCCCTCGTACCGCCACATTCCTACCTATCACCTACAGCCCAGCCAGATCAACCGCTATCCTTTACGGCCAGCATGCACGGTTTCACCACTACCTCGACTAGCTCTGAGGCCGCCGGGCCCACCGGCCCGATCACGGCGGAAAGCCCGACAAAACACGGGGCGCGAAACATACGTAAGCGGCGGAGAGTCACGGTGCAGGCTCTCCTCGCCGGGCTCGCGTTCACGGCTGGCGCGCTCTTCAGCCACCTGTCTCAAGCGAGGACAGCCGCGGAGAGCCCCTACTACCTCCTCGATCAGCTCGCGCGCGTGCTCGTGCTCGTCGAGAACGACTACGTCGATCCCGTCGATCGCTCACGCCTGCTCGAAGGCGCGATCAAGGGCATGGTCGCCGAGCTCGATCCGCACTCTTCGTATCTGCCGCGCGAGGACTACACCATCTTCCAGGGTGATACCGAGGGGCGCTTCGGTGGCATCGGCGTCGAAGTCGACTTCGCCATGGACTACGTCCTCATCATCGGCGTGATCGAGACGTCGCCGGCCGAGTCAGCCGGCATCCGCGCCGGTGATCGCATCGTGGCCATCGACGGTCAGGCCGTACGCGGGCAGAGCCCGGCCGATCTGGTCAAGAACATGCGAGGTGAGCCGGGCACGAAGGTGATGCTCACCATCCGTCGCGACGGCGTGGACGAGTACCTCTACTTCACGCTCGCGCGCCAGGTGATCAACGTGGCGAGCGTGGCCGGCTCGCTCTTGAAAGACGACGTCGGGTACCTGCGCATCAAGATGTTCCAGCACGGCACTCACGCCGAGCTCGTCGATCAGGTTGGAAAGCTCCGCGCCAAGTCGGGCGGCAAGCTGCGCGGCGTGGTGATCGATCTGCGCAACAACCCCGGCGGCCTGGTCGACGAGGCCACGGCCGTGGCCGACGAAGTGCTCGACAAGGGCGTGATCTTCACCACTCGCCGCCGCGATCAGATCGTCGACGAGGTGCGCGCCAGCGAGGGCGGAGCGCTGCGCCGTCTGCCCGCAGCGGTGCTGCTCAACGAGTTCAGCGCCAGCGCCTCGGAGCTCGTGGCCGGTGCGCTGCAAGACAACAAGCGCGCCACCGTGGTCGGGGCGACGAGCTTCGGCAAGGGCTCCGTCCAGTCGATCATCGACCTTCCTGGCGGCGCGGGCTTGAGGCTCACGACGCTGCGCTACTACACGCCCAGCGGTCGCGCGATCCAGGCGCAGGGTGTGCGCCCCGATCTCGTCGTCGGCGCCGCGCCGGGCGACTACGGCATCGTGCGCGAGAAGAACCTCGACAACCACCTGCCGGCCGAAGAAGGCGCGCCGCGCGACTGGACGCCGACCGTGACCGACTTTCCGGCGGACGCCGACGCGGGCTCGATCCCGACGACCGACGACGTCGATCACGGCGTCGCGCGCCAGATCCCGGTCGATCCGCGCGGCGGCTTGGACAAGGCGCTCGAGGTCGCCTACCAGGTCGTCACCGGCACCTACGGTCAGAAGGCTCCCAAACCCCCTGCCGCTCCTGCCGCTCCTGCCGCCAAGCCTCCCACGCCGTCCAAGTGACCTCCCGCGCGAGGGGCGAAGTGACCTCCCATGCGACGGCCGAGGTCACCATCGAACTTGGCCTGCCGTAAGTTGCGACAGGCGGCGTCGTTGGCGGCGTGTTCCCAAAATTAACTCACGTGCGCACGTAGATAGCCGTGTGGTCTCTGCGAAGCTCGCGTCAGCGAGCTGAGCTGCCACGACCTCATGGGTCTTGGAAGGACAGATCACGATCCGCGAGGGAGAGGAGAGTCACGACAATCTGACCGAACAGGCGCCGGCTGCTACCAGTACGCCCGGAAGGCCAGGCGCCAGGGGCCGCCGAACCGCAAAACAAACAAACTGCGAGGTCGCGCGAAGCGCGGCCGAGCCGGCCGAGCCGGCCGAGCCGGCCGGCTACGGAACGCAGCCGGCGAGGCCGTCGATCCATTGCTCCAGCAGCGCGACGCCGTCCGTGTCGACGCGAACCGTGGCGAGCGGCGGCATGAACAGGTTGTCGCGCTGGTGAGCGCGCAGCCAGATCGTCGAGAGCTCGTGATCTCCCGGCGCGAGCAGGCGCTCGAGCGGGTTGCCGCTCACGGATTCGACCGGTGCGACGTCGCACACGCCCTTGTTTGCGAACAGCGTATCGAAGCGAGCATCCCAGCGCGCGCGCCCGGCGTCGGACTGCGTCGGGCCGCGGTGGCAGCTCGAGCAGTTGACGTGCAGGTACGACTCTGCGCGCGTGCCGAGATCGACGCTCTCGTCGAGGATGTTCGGGTAGGGCGCGAGCACCGCGGGAGTGCTGCTCGAGAGCAGCGTGAGGTCAGTCAGCGCGGCCAGCTGGTCGCCGACATTGAGCTGTCTCGTCTCGAGGCCCAGGCTGCGGCCGGCGGCAGCGGTGTGGCAGGTCATGCACTGCGCCCGTGACGGGTACTGCCAGACGATGTCGCCGAGGTCTTGTTCGGCGCCCTCCGGCGGAACCAGCGTGGCCTCGTTCGGGCCGTTCCAGCGGTAGGTGTAGCCGCCGTACAGGCCGTTGTCGTGCCGTACGAACAGGCGCGTCTCGAAGATCTGGCCCGCCCAGTAGAAGTTCTTGATCGTGACGCCGCCGATCGGGAGCTGCCAGTCGTTCGGGTCGGCCACGTCGATGAAGGTGCCGTCCGGGACGGCCACGAAACGCTGTTTCTCGGCGCCGTCGCTCCAGAACGTCTGCGCCAGCTCGTAACCCAGGACGCCGCTCGCCGGCACGGGGTGACCGTCGCCGAGTGAGTCGAAGCAGCCCCAGGCCATCAGGTCCTGTGGCGGCCAATCGTTGGGGCCTTCGACGCCGGGCACGACGCGGAAGACGCCGCCGCCGAGCGTGGTGAAGAAGAGCTCGCCTTGCTGATCGACGCCAAAGTCGTCGACGTTGCCGATGTTGCTCAGGATGGGCTCAGCCTGGCCCGATGCGGGGTCGAGCGCGTAGATGACCTGATCGGCGAAGTCGCCGAAGACGTACTTGCCCTGGAGCTCGGGCATGAGCGAACCGCGGTAGACGTACCCGCCGATCACGGCGCTCTCACCCGACGGACCGGTGCTGCGCCGGTACTGGTATTCGGGGAACCTGAGGTCGGCCGGCATCGGGGGCAGCGACGAGCAGTCGATGCCCTCGTCGCAGCAGACGTCGCCCTCGCAGTAGGGCCAGCCGAAATGCACGCCGATGTCCGTGGTGAGATCGAGGCGATTGACCTCCTCGATCTTGTCGAAGCCGACGTTGCCGATCCAGAGGTCGTTGCCGTCGAAGCTCAGGCGCCACGGGTTACGCAGACCCATGGCCACGAGCTCGACGTCGCTCCAGGCGAGCGTCGCAGCGCCGTCGTACTGCGCGGGCGAGAGGCGGAAGATCTTCCCGTTCGGCTGCGTGGGATCGTTGGCCTTGCCCGGGTTGTCGTCTCCGGACGTGTTGTTGCCGTCGTCGCCGACCGACATGTAGAGCAAGCCGTCGGGGCCGAACTCGATGTCGCCCGAGTTGTGGATCGGGCTGTCCTGGTGCACGCGCACGAGCTCGACCTTGGACGTGAGGTTCACCGCCGTCCCCGTCTCATCGGTCTGGAAGCTCGCCAGCACGAGGTCGGCGCCGTACTCCTCGCCGGGCTCGGGCGCCGCCAGCCGCGTGTAGCCCACGAAGATGGTGCGCTCGCCGACCGCGCCGCTCTGGCCGAAGTTCGGGTGAAAGGCCAGCGCGGTCATGCCGGACTCACCGTCGGTCGAGAGCGGCTGGTCGGGCGGGCTGAGCTCGTTGACGTGGAAGAACTGGCGCACCGTGGCGTCGTTGGGGTCGCTCGTCAGCTGCAGCACGCGCCCAGCCTTCTCGACGACGAGGAACGAATCGCCTGCGGCTGCGGGGACCTGCACCGTTTCCAGCGGCTCGACCAGCGGCACACCCGCCCAGTACTGCTGGGTAAGCACCGACGCGGTCGGCGCGGGACCCGCAAAACACGAGGTGTTGCTGGGACGATCGGGGCTGATGATGACCGGCGCGAGGTAGAGATCATCCAGGTACAGCGTGGGCATCGGGCCAAAGGGCTCGAAGTCGCCGTCGAAGCCGGCCTGGATCTCGAACTTCACGCTCGGATCACCCTCGGGCGCCATCGTGAAGCGGAAGGAGTAGTCCTGCATCTCCGTGCCGAGCTCGAACTCCTGGTAGCCCGTGTACGAGGTCCAGGGCGGCCCGTTCTTCGTCATCGAGACGAAGAGCCTGCGCGGCGCGCTGGCACGTCCGCGGAAGCGCACCTCGTAGGCCAGGTTCGGTTCGAGCGACAACCCTTCCTGGCGCGGCTGGACGTTCCAGCCCACCGAGCCACAGCTGTTGGTCACGAGCTCGAGCTCGCCGTTCGCGGCGGAGATCGTGCCGGCCGCACCCTCGAAGAAAATGTCGGTGGCCCAGCTCGTCAGCCCCAGATCCAGGCCGCAGTTC
>DATLIL010000664.1:0-4401 GCA_035539475.1 Polyangiaceae bacterium | reverse complement strand
GGGGCGGCACTGCCGGCGCGGGGGCCGGCGGCTTTGGCGGCGCGCCGGAGGACAAGCCAGGGACGATCGAGGTCGGAGTTCGCAACCTCTGCCCGTTCCCGCTCTGGATCCACGCCAGCGGCAGCGACGTGGTGCTGCAGCCGGACGACGTCATGCTCGAGACCGGTGACGTCGTCTGGTACGACGCACCCGAAGAGTGGGAGGCGGCGCGCCTGACCGCCTACGACGCGGGCCCGAAACAAGGTGAGGTCGAGAAGGTCGAGATGACGTTCGACCCCGCCGACGACGGCTCGGTGCTCAACTACAACGTCACGTACGTGGATTGGCTCGGGCTACCGGTCGAGATGGAGAGCGTGGGCGGCGGCGACGACTGCAAGACGGCCGGCTGCTACGTCGCCGAGAGCGAGGTGTTGAACGGTTGCCCTGACGACCTGCTCGACGGCAAGCGCTGCCTCGCGGCTCGCACCTACTGCATGATCGAGGCCAATCAGAGCGGGGAGTTCTGCACCCGGCTCGATCCGGAGATCGCTCGCTGCGCCTCGACGCAAGCGGAGTGCGCTGGCGCGAGCGGAGCGACGACCGGTGACGCCTATGCCTGCTCCGGCTTCTTCGCTGGCTCGCCCAAGTGGTGCGCGGCCATCAACCGCGGAATGCTGGACGATCCCGACAGCACCGATCTGGCGGCCTACTACCAGAACGAGCCGTACAACACGTACTCGGCCTGGGTGCACCAGGTCTGTCCGGGCATCTATGCCTTCGCCTATGACGACTATCCGCCGGTCGCGGGCGAGAGTGGGTTTCACGCCTGCCGGGCCGGCCAGGAGCTCAGGGTCACCTTCTGCCCGGCCGGTTAATTCTTGCCGATGAATTAGTGCTGTTCACCTGTTCAGTGCCCTGCTATGACTCTTCTTGTCGAGGAGGTCGCAGCAGCCAGCGGCCTCCTCGACCTACGGGTCAGGCGAGGTTCGTCATGAGTGATGGTCTGGTGAAAGCGTTTGCGGAGTTTCGAGAGATCCACCCGATCAGCGAGCTGACGACGCGCGGCGGTATGCGCGTCTCTTGCTACGCGATGCCGATCGACCGTGTCCCGGCGGACTTCTTCGCGGATCCGGACGGGCGCTGGACTTACGAGTCGTTGGCGCGCGCAGCGGGCTTCGGCTCGAACGGCGTCGCGATCGGTGCGTTGAAGCACGACTTCAACGGGCATCCCGAGGGTGCGGCCGTCGTCACGCTCAATTCCGAGGCGCGTCCGTACATCGCGATCATCGAGTGCCCGATCGCCTACAGCTACGTCGCCGACGCCGGGCGCGTGGAGATCTCCGCTGCGTGAGCTGGGCGAGCTGCTCGGTCCGCGCTGTGCGTAATTAGCAGCGGGCGTGAGGACTAGTTCACGATCGCTTGCTGCCGGGCTTGGGTGTGCGTTCCTTCGCTTCCGTGAGGATGGTGCGAAACAGGCGCGTGCGCATCGCCGTCTTGCCGTCGTTGGGCGAGCTGCACGACGTGCCGGTGCCGTACATCGAGTAGGTGGCGAAGTCCCAGTCCGTCTCGGGTGAGGCCCAGGCACAGTAGGCGCGCGAGTGGATGAGCATCTTGAGACCGATGCGCCAGCAGCGCTTGAGTGACTCCGGGTCGCTGCCGAGCAGGGCCTGGACGATCTCGCCCCTGGCCTCCTTGTCGCCTTTTTCCGCTCGTTGCTTGAGCTCCGTCGAGGCGTCGCTGAAGCGCCAGGCGCTCTGCGGGTGCGCCTGAATCAGACAGCCTTCTCCGCCCGGCCCGCGGCCGCGGCCACCGTCGCTCGACGGCTTGCGCGCGCTACCGCGTCCCACCTGCACGTCTTCGCGGTAGCCGCTCTCGAGCATGGCGACGGCCGCGCCCGCCACGCTCAGCGTCGTCACGTCCCAGCGCGCGCGCTTGCTCTGGCGATCGATCACGCCCTTGGCCACCACGCAGTCCGGTATCGCCGAGTCGTCGGCGTTGCGACAGAGGAGCTCGCGCGCGGTGTCGACCAGCGCGGTGGCGATCGTCTCGTAGCGCTTCGCTCCATGTTCGGCCGACTCCTTGCGCGTCCAGGCCGAGTAGAAGTCCGACCAGCGCGCGCCCTCACATGACTCCTTCTTGATGCAGTCACTGGCGAGCTCCACCGAGAAGGCCGTCTGGCCCGGCGGCGCGTGTTGAACGAGCAAGGCGAAGAGCAAGCTCACGTCCATCTCGTCCTCCGTGTTTGCGCGGCCGTAAAGACGACTGTCAGCTCGTGGCTGCCAGTGCTCGATTCGTGTTTGTGTTCGAAGTTCATGTCGCCACCAGCGATAGGGCCCCTCTGAAGAATTACGGACCGCAGCAAAGCACATGCTTGCTGGCGCTTCATGCCGTGAATTTCAGCAGAGTTCTCCCCTATCCCTGCGGATTTCAAAGGTCCCGCACTGAGGCATTTTGACGCTCGCCCTCTCGCCCCGAAAACATTGCGTTTTCTCCGGCGTCGCGTGACGAGGCGCGCGAGATTTCGTGCCTACTCGAGCGTGGCGGCGGCGCGGCGCAGGGCTCTCACTCGTTCCGCTGGTTCTGGATGCGAGTAGTAAAACGCGGCGTACAGGGGGTGCGGGTGGAGGTTCGAGAGGTTGTCGCGCGCCAGCTTGCCGAGCGCGCTGGCCAACGCCTCGGGGTTACGCGTCAGCGTGGTCGCGAATGCATCCGCCTGCCATTCGTTGCGCCGCGACCAGTAGCTGCCGAGCGGCGTGAGCGGGAAGACACACAGCGACGCGAGGAACCCGACGAGCAGCGCGCGTGCGGGCAGCGACGCTTGCTCGAGTCCGACCAGCGCAGGTAGCCCCTGCCAGTCGAGCAGGCGGTGGCCCACGTAGAGAGCCACGAGCAGGAGGGCTTGCGAAACGATCAGGCGCTGCACGATGTGGTGCTTCTTCCAGTGACCCAGCTCGTGGGCCAGCACGGCCAGGATCTCGGCATGCGACATGCGCTCGAGCAGGGTATCGAACAGCACCACGCGCTTCACGCGACCGATACCGGTGAAGTAGGCGTTGGAGTGACTGCTACGGCGCGACGCGTCCACCTCGAGCACCCGCGCCACGCGCACGCCGCAGCGCTCGGCGAGCTCTCGTACTTCGCGTTCGAGTCCCTCGACGCGCAGAGGTTGCATGCGGAAGAACAACGGCTCGATCACGATGGGCGAGACGAACATGAGCAGCAGGCTGAACCCGCAGACGAACAGCCACACGAAGAGCCAGTACAGCGCCGGCGCGAGCTCGATCACGAGCAGGATCGCTGCGGCGCAAATGGCGATAAGAATTGAGGAAATTGCGAGGCTTTTGAGCAAGTCCGAGAGCCACAGACGCCCGCTCATGCGGTTGAAGCCATGGCGCGCCTCGAGCTTGAAGTGCGCGTACAGATCGAGCGGGATGCCGAGCAAGGTCGACGCCCAGGTGAGCCCCAGGAAGAAGGCGACCCCGCCGCCGATGAACGAGGGAAAGTGCGCCGCTACGAAGCGATCGTAGGCGCCGAGCAACCCCGTGAACAGAAACACGCTGAGCAGTCCCTTGGACCACAACATGCCCCACAGGCCGACGCGTGCGCGGTCACGTGTATAGGCCGACATGCGTTGCAGCGTTTCGGTGGGAACCTCCCCACTGAGCTCGGCGGGCACCACGGAGCCGTGCCGCTCGAGGTGCGCGAGGTTCAGGCGCCGCAAGATCAGCGCCACCACGAGCTCGATCACGAAAACGGCGAGGACGATCGTCACGTCGGGAAGGCTAGCATGGTAGACTGTCAGGCATGGATCGCCGCTTCCGCCACGTCTCGTTCCTGGCGGCGTGCTGCGTGCTCTTGCTCGGCTGCGAGAGCAGTGACGACGACGACGGAAACGGCGCGGGCGGCCCCTGCAACGGCGAGCCTGCCGCCGTGGCCGGCATCACAGCCGCCCACAATTCGGTGCGATCGAGCGTGGATTCCGCCACTTCGCTGCCGCCGCTGGAGTGGTCCTGCGAGGTCGCGGCGGTGGCGCAGGCCTACGCCAATGAGCTCGCGCGCGAGGGCTGTTCGCTGGAGCACTCGAGCAACGGGTACGGCGAGAACCTGTACTGGAGCTCGGGCGACTCCGACGCGCAGGACGCCGTCGGCGCCTGGTCGGAAGAGGTCGCTTGCTACACGTACGCCGAGTTTCCGGATCAATGCACGCCCGTTGCGGGGCAGTGTGATAGCTGCGGTCACTACACTCAGATCGTGTGGCGCGACAGCCTGAGGCTCGGCTGCGGCGTGGCGCGCTGTGGTGAGGCCGAGGTCTGGGTTTGTAACTACGATCCGCCCGGTAACTACCTGGGCGAATTCCCGTACTAGTTCGGCCAGCCTCTCAGTCGCTGCCGGAATCCTATAGTGCTGACCGTGGCGCCGCTC
>DATLIL010000663.1:0-2092 GCA_035539475.1 Polyangiaceae bacterium | reverse complement strand
CGGATTCGTCTGCTACTCGAACGACGCCAAGCACGAGCTGCTCGGCGTGCCGGACGAGATGCTCGAGCGCCATGGCGCGGTCAGCGAAGCGGTCGCAGCGGCGCTCGCCCGCGGCGCGCTCGCCTCGAGCCACGCGCAGCTCGCGGTGTCAGTCACCGGCATCGCCGGCCCGGGCGGGGGTTCGCCCGGAAAACCCGTGGGCACGGTCTGCTTCGGCTGGGCGCTGCAGCCCGGCCCGACGGCCGAGCCGGTCGTGGTCGTCAGCACTCGGCGGTTCGATGGCGACCGGGCCGCGGTCCGTACGCAGTCGATCGTCGCCGCACTCGAGGGGGCACTCGCGCAACTGCGCGCCTTGGAATCATGAGCGACGAATCCCTGTATCCCGGCTGGCCGCTGCAGCGGCGCAACGTCAATGGTGTCGAGATCGCCTATCGCACCGGCGGCCGCGGGCCGGCGCTGCTGCTGTTGCACGGCTATCCGCAGACGCACGCGATCTGGCACAAGGTCGTGCCGGCGCTGGCGGAGCGTTTCACGATCGTCGTGACCGACCTGCGCGGCTACGGCGATTCGGGCAAGCCGCCGACCACGCCCGATCACTTCCCTTACAGCAAGCGCGCAATGGCCGCCGACCAGGAGGCGCTGATGCGCGCGCTCGGTCACGAGAGCTTCCTGCTGTGCGGCCACGATCGCGGCGGGCGCGTCGCGCACCGCCTGGCACTCGACTACCCGCATGCGGTCGAGCGGCTCATCCTGCTCGACGTCTCGCCGACGCGCACGATGTTCGAGCAGACCGGCTTCGACTTCGCCAAGCAGTACTACCACTGGTTCTTCCTGATCCAGCCCGAGCCGCTCCCGGAGAAGCTGATCAGTGCCGATCCCGGCTTCTACCTGCGCAAGAAGACGAGTTCCTGGGGTTCCGCGGGCGGCACCTTCTTCGATCCGCGCGCCTTCGCCGAATACGAGCGCTGCTTCACCCCGGAGATGATCCACGCCTCGTGCGAGGACTATCGTGCCGCCGCCTCGATCGACCTCGAGCACGACCGCGCCGACGAGAGCGCACGCATCGCCTGCCCGGTGCGCGTGTTGTGGGGCGAGAGCGGCGTGGTCAACCGTCTGTTCAAGCCGATCGACGACTGGCAGGCCAAGTGCGCGCTGCCTGTGACCGGCCGCACGACGCCGAGCGGGCACTACATTCCGGAAGAGGCGTCGACGGTGCTGCTCGACGAGATGCTCGCGTTTTTCGGCGGATCGGACTGAGGGCCGCACCCGGTCTTGCGGTTTGAGGTTCGCGCTTGCTTTTTTTGGATTCCACCTGCGCACGTACCGGAACGTCCGCTGCGCACGGGCCGCGACGCGGGGCGCCTTGCTCCGCGCGACCTGTGCGGCGAGCGCGACGCGATCGCTTCTTTCCCTGCCTGGCCGTGCCTTTCGGGATTTGCGCCTCGGAGCATGGCGAACCGAGCCTTCCGGCTAACGGCGTTCACTGCCTGGCAGTGCCCGCTTCGTTCCTAACTCGCCGACTAAGGTCGCGCTCCGCAAGGCGCCCCGCACCACGGCCCGTGCGCCGAGCGGTGTGGCCACTTGTCATTCCGAGCTCATTGAAAAATGAGCGAGGAATCTCGCCTCTAGAGCGTCCGAGATCCCTCGCTGCGCTCGGGATGACAACGCGCAGCGCAGGAGAACAAGGGGTGGAGGCGGGCACGGCGGGCAGTGAGCGCCGTTAGCCGGAAGGCTCGGTTCGCCATGCACTGACGCTGCACACCCCGACAGGAAAGGCCCGCAGAGAACGATCAACCGCGTCGTGGCGCGCCGCCAGCCCAAGCGGAGTCGAGACCCCCCGCATCACGCTCAGCGCGCCGTGCTGCGGCCATCGTTGTCGCCACGAGCTCATTGATGAATCGTTGTCATCCCGAGTTCATTGATAAATAGTGAGGGATCTCGGATGTCGAAAGGCGATACTTCCTCGCTCATTTGCCAATGAGCTCGGCATGACAAGTGGCCACACCGCTCGGCGCACGGGCCGTGGTGCGGGGCGCCTTGCGGAGCGCGACCTTAGTCGGCGAGTTAGGAACGAAGCGGGCACTGCCAGGCA
>DATLIL010000662.1:0-4706 GCA_035539475.1 Polyangiaceae bacterium | reverse complement strand
CTTCCTTCGCAGCAAGACCAAGGCCTGTAGCGCGGCGTCAGCCCTCACCCCCCTGGCCCCGATCAACTCCCTCGCCCCATCGCCGCGCGAGAGCACGGGTCAGTCAGGCGCTGCTCAGACCTGGACACGAAAAAAACCGGGCGGCCCGCGCATGGCGGACCACCCGGTTTCTAGAACCGCAAGCCTGAGTGCTCAGGGCAGGTGCGCGACCCAACCCTCCGTTCTGCCTTCGGTGATGTTGTAGCCGACGCCGCCGACGACCTTGCCGTCCGCGGACACGCCCATCGCCTGGGAGAGCTGCCACTCGCTCACGTCGACGCCGACGCTATCGAGGACATCGGCAATCGAGCGAATCCCGTGCACAGCGTCCCAGATCATGGCGCCGTTGCTCGTGCCCGTATCGGCGTAGCCCACAGCGACGGAGCCGTCGCCATTGAGGGCCCAGACGTAGCCGTAGTCACCGCCGCCAGGGATGTCACCGAGATCCATCATGGTGCCCTCTTGCCAGATGACGGGGCGCCCCGACGTGCCGGTGTAGCCGTAGCCACCCACGACGCGGCCATCACCGCTGACGCCGTAGGCCTGGGCGTCACCGGGCGACGACAGCACGCTCACGCGCGAGCTGTCCCACTGCAAGGCACGACTCCCGACGGAGCCGCCACCAATGCCCACGTGAACGTCGCCAGCGGCGTTCGTCGCGTAGGCGTACCCGTAGTAGTAGTCCGTGGGCAGCGGCAGCGGCACCATGCCCGTGCTGCTCTCCCACTGGAAGGGCAGCGTCGTGGTGCTGTCGTTGGCGTAGCCGACGACGATCGTGCCTGCTGCGTTGACGTCGTAGCCGACCGAGTAGGTGCCGCCTGGCAACGTGCCCAGGTTGGTCCAGCTTCCGCCGCTCCAGAGCAAGGCGTACGTCGAGACGTGATCGGAGCCGTACCCGGCCACGACGCTGCCGTCACCACTCACACCCATGCCGTAGGTGTAGTGGAAGTCGAGCGGCACGCCGAGCCCTTCGTACGTGCCCTGCCAGCGCATCGCCTCCGCGCCGGCGCTGCCACCCGAGTAGCCCGCTGCGGTGCTGCCGTCGTCGCTGATGTCGTAGATGTAGCCGTAGGGCCAGCCCATGTCGGCCACGCCCACGGGCTCGAGTGATCCGGCGCACTCGGTGGCGTAGAAGAAGAGCGACTGCTGCGAGTGCGACTCGCTGGGGTAGCCCTCGAGCTCCAGCCAGTCCTCGATCCGGATCTCCTCGCCGTCGCGCCAGGCCATATCGTACGCCTTGACCTCGACGTCGTAGCGACCCGGCTCGCTCGCGCGAAACTGGACGCACTCGGTGTGCGCGCCGGTCTCATGGTCATGCTCGTGGCTGACCACGACGGGGCCGCTGACGTCGCCGCTCACGGTCCACTCGAACTCGACTGGGTCGTCGTCGGGGTCGATGGACGTGGCGCAGATGACCTGGGGTGCGCGCTGGCAGACGAACTTGGACTCCTCGAACGCCGTCGAGAGGTCTGGCTCGGTGTTGAGCGCGGCGATGACGTCGATACCACCGGGATCCTCGCCCTTGCACTGGTTGATCAGCAGCACCTCGGTCGTCTCGCCTTCGACGACCTCGATGTTCTTCTTGTTCGCCGAATAGCAGACTTCGGACGGCTCGCCGGCGTCATTGAGCGGCGTTGCGGCCACGTCGTAGCAGCCCGCCGGCACGCTCGAGAACAAGTCGGCGAACACGTGCTCGGAGTTGGCGTCGAGCGGCTGATCTTCCAGACCACTGATACCGCCCGGGATCGTGACGGGCTCGAGCGGGCGGTCGGTGACGACCACGTCGCCCGTCGCTTCGCCCGTCGAGCAATCGACCGGGGTGACTTCGAAGCGGATCGAGGCGACGTCGGACTCGCCGGTGAGGTCGGTCGAGAGCGCGAGCCCGGTCTGACCGAGCTTGTCTTCCGACGGTTCATTGGCACAACCAGCAGACAGAGCCAGGAGCGCGGCGGACAGAACACCGAAGCTCCCCAGAGCAGAACGTTTGACGAATTGCATTGTAGTAATCCTTTTGATTTGGGTGTTTCGGTGTCGAATCAGAGGAAGCAGGGCTCGATCACGCACTCGGCGCTGCAGCCGTCCTCGTTTTCGTTGTTGCCGTCGTCGCACTGCTCGCCGGCCTGGAGAATGTCGTTGCCGCAAATTTCGAGACGGCAGTTGGCGTCGCAGCCGTCGCCATCGACATTGCCGCCGTCGTCACACTCCTCGGCGCCGCCGATGGTGCCGTTGTTACAGCCCTCCCTGATCAACCCATCGCCACGCGCCAGGATGTACGGCATGCCGACCGTGTCGTCGCCAGATTCGTAGAGCGAGCCGTAGTCCTTTGCGATCGCCAGCACCGAGAAGGAGGCGGGCCAGGTATCGAAGCCGTTGTGAACCGAGCAGCTCCAGTTCGAGAGCGTGCTGCCCGTCACGCCCGCCAACGCCGGGTGCTTGGCGACGATGTGAGCGTCGTTCCAGCACGACGCGCCCTGCGCGGTGAAGCTACCGAAGCCGTCGAGCAGCGGTACCGGCGTGAGGGGCGCAGCCGAGCTGTAGAAGCAGCTCGTCGAGATCACCGCACCCGTCTTGGTGGGGTTGGCCAGCGCGAAGGCGACCGCGCCTTCGGTGAGCGCTTGCCCTCCCTGCGACAGGTGGAAGGTCTCGTCCGTCCCGATGATGATCACGTTGCCGTCCACCGCGGGGCCCCAGACCAGCGGATTGGCCGCGGCCGCCGAGAAGTCGCTGGCGCAGGTGGCGTCGCCGAGGATGATCGCCTTGTAGTCGGCGAACTGAGCCGTGGTCATGCTGCCCCACGTATGCGCGTCGACGATGTTGATCGTGAGGGACGGGTCCTTCAACCAGACAGCCTGCGCCTCCGGGCTCAGCGTTCCGCCCGAGAGGGTGGTGTCGAGCATGAGAACGTCGGCGGGCGGCAGCGTTGCCGATTTCACGGAGAACGTCAGCTTCTTCAGCTCTGACGAGCCGTGCGGAACGTAGAAGAAGAAGTCGTACTCGGCGTGCGACTCGTGCGGGTAGCCCTCGGAGGTGAGCCAGTCCTCGATGCGCACGAGCGATCCGTCGACCCAGAGCTGGTCGTAGACCGACAGCGTGAGCGGGAAGCGGCCCGGCGCGAGCGGGTTGAACTCGACGCACTCCGTGACCGAACCGGTCTCCTCGTCCACCTGGTGCTTGATCACGGTCGGCCCGCCCGTTGCCGGAGCGTCGGGCTCGAGCTCCCACACGAGCTCGATCGGATCCTTGTCGGGATCGCTGACGGTGGCGCACACGACCTGGGTGCCGCCACACTCCACGAATTTGGATTCCTCGAAGGTCACGTCTTCGATCACGGGCTCGTGGTTGAGCGTGGCGATCACGTCGATGGCCGCCGGGTCGCGCCCGTGGCACTGGTTGATGAGCAGGATTTCGGTGGTCTCGCCGGCCAGGACCTCGACGCCGTCCTTCCAGGCGGCGTTACACAGGTTGGACGGGATCCCGCTGTCCTGAACCGGCGTGGAACGAACGTCGTAGCAGCCGGGCTCCAGCGTCTGGAAGGCGTCGGCGAACAGGTGCTTCGACTCCGCGTCCAGAGGTTGGTCTTCGAGGCCCTCGATCCCGCCGGGGATCGTGAACGGCTCGAGCTCGCGATCCACACCGAACGGCTCGGCCAGCGGCGTGCCGTCTTCGCAGCTCACGGGCGTGAACTCGAAACGGATCGCGACCACGTCCGACGACTGCGGGATCTCCGAGGTCAGGTGCAGGCCTTGCTGCCCGACCTTTTCCCCCTGGGGGTCGTTGCTACCGCAGCCCCATGCCAGAGCGAGCAACAGATACGTCTTGGATTTATTGATATTCATTTCGTTCACCATTGCTGGTCTTCCCAGCCTCAACCGACACACCAAAACCCGAGCGGAGGCAGGACGCCTCCGCCCACCATCCCAATCAGGGCGAGAGCTCCACCACTTCGCCGTTCTCGTCGACGCCGAAGACGGGACCACGCCATTGATCGTCCTCGACGCTCACGGCCGAAGACGCACTGCGCCGCAGCGCGCTGCCGGGCAGCGTGTACGCATCGACGGCCGCGTAGCTCACCGTGTAACCCATGTCCGCGAGTGACGCGACGGTGATACGGCTCAGCGGATTCGAGGCGCTCTCGATGAAGCCGGTCATCAGCTCGTTGGCGAACACCGACTCACGCCAGTGCGCGTCGAGCGTGCCAGCGCCGCCGAGCTCGTTCTCGACCGGAACCTTGAGCGCCGAGTACGTGAGGCCGCCCGCTGCATCGAACGCGCTCTCCGCCTGTGCACCCATGAAGTGCGTGTCCGCAGTGCCGGCGGGGAGCCCGAGCGACGGGTTGGCGAGGTAGCCGAGGTAACCCCAGAGGCTGCCCACGCCCAGCACGTGCGCCATCTCGTGCAGGATCGTCGAATCGAGCATGGCGTCTGCCTCGAGCCACGCCAGATCGGCCGAGTCGAACTGCATCACGCCGACGACCGGGAGGCCGCTATCCATGCGCAGGATGCACGGGCCAGCCTGACCCAGGATCCCGCCAGGGCCGTCGATCGAGCCGACGCTCGAGAAGATCACGAGGTCGTCGACGGTGCCGGTCACGGTGGGGTGCGCCACGCCACAGATCCCCGCGGGCAGGCCGGAGCTGCCGAAATCGATGTCCGGCAGGTCTCCCACCA
>DATLIL010000661.1:0-2534 GCA_035539475.1 Polyangiaceae bacterium | reverse complement strand
CTATCTGCAGAGCCTGCCCGACATCGAAGCTGAGGTCGCGACCTATGCGACCTCCCCGCCGAGCACGGAAGAGGACTAAGGACGCTCCGAACAATATCTGAATCGCGATCCGTGGGCGGTGCGTCGGTGTGACTCAGGCCGGTGGGATTCCGGCTGGCCGCGAACAGACGTAAGTCGATCACGTGATCGACGAAGGTGCAATCCGCCATCGCTGGGAGACGGTCGGCTCGAAGCTTGATGAGCGCGGGCGGCGCCTGTTCGCGGCAGCCGAGGTGCAGGCGGCCGGCTACGGCGGTCTCGCCGTCGTGTCCCGGATCACGAGGCTCGCCCGCTCGACCATCAATCGCGGTGAGGACGACCTCGGCGGGGCGCCGCTGGCGAAGGGGCAGGTGCGGCGCAAGGGCGGCGGACGCAAGGCCGTGAGCGAGGTCGATCCGGGCCTCGTGCCCGCGCTCCAGCGGCTCGTCGAGCCGGCGACGCTCGGCGATCCCATGCGACCGCTGATCTGGGTGTCGAAGAGCATGGACAAGCTCGCCGAGGCGCTGACCGAGATGGGCCATCCGATCAGCGCGGACACGGTGAAGAAGGAACTGGTCAAGCTCGGCTTCTCGCGGCAGGTGAACCGCAAGGCAGACGAAGGCTCCAAGCATCCCGATCGCAACGCCCAGTTCGAGCACATCAACGCGAAAGTGGTGGCGGCGCAGGCCAAAGGGCAACCGGTCATCTCGGTCGATACGAAGAAGAAGGAACTCGTCGGCAACTTCAAGAATGGCGGCTCGGATTATCGGCCGAAGGGCGAGCCTTTGCGTGTCAACGTGCACGACTTCGAGGACAAGGCGCTCGGCAAGGTGGTGCCTTACGGCGTCTACGACGTGACGGCGAATGCCGGCTTCGTCAGCGTCGGCGTGACGAGCGACACGGCCGAGTTCGCGGTCCAGTCGATCCGGACCTGGCTCCAGCGCTCAGGTCGGAAGCGCTATCCGAAGGCGCGCGAGCTGACCATCACGGCCGATTGCGGCGGCTCCAACGGCGCGCGCGTGCGGCTCTGGAAAGTCGAGCTGCAGCGGCTCGCCGACGAGACCAGGCTGACGCTCCACGTCCATCACTATCCACCCGGCACCTCGAAGTGGAACAAGATCGAGCACCGCCTGTTCTGCCACATCACGCAGAATTGGCGCGGCCGGCCGCTGACGAGCCGCGTCGCCGTCGTTGAGCTGATCGCCGCGACCACGACCAAGGCCGGCCTGACGGTCGACAGCACACTCGACGAGCGCACCTACGTGAAGGGCCGCAAGGTGAAGAAAACCGAGATGGCTTCGCTCGACATCACCGGCGATCCGTTCCATCCTGAATGGAACTACACGATCAATCCGCGTCGAACCACCAAGACGTAGCGGTTATTGTTCGGATAGTCCTTAGCACGACCAACCTCTCGGGCCATCTCGTGGCGCGACCAGGGATCAAGACGGCGCAAGATTTGCGTGGCAAGCGTCTTGGCGTCCGAGTTATCGGAGCCGGGATTTGGATATCAACGATCCTTGCGTTGGAGCAATTGGGCCTCGACCCAAAGCGCGACGACATCATGCTGGTACCCGTGGGCAGTCCGGCGCAGATCCTCCGCGCGCTCGAGCTGGGTGAGATCGATGGCGCTCTCACTGCCTTGGCACAAAGCCGTGAGCTCGAAAGCAGAGGATTTTCGGTGCTGCTGCGGGACTACCCCGCAGATATCACGAGCTACGATGGTGTTTTGGTAGCGCGACCAGAATTCGTGGCGGCCAATGCTGATATGATCGAGAACGTAACAACCGCCCTCATCGAGGCGCTCGCGTTTGCTCTCGCAGAGCAGAACAGGCCCGAGGTCATGCGAGCCTTCAAGAGCGCACTCAACATCACAGAGGCCACTACCGCAGCACAGAACCTGCGTGAACTTAGGCGGAAGCCCTATCCTCGGCTCGACACATTGAAGCGAATGCAGCGGATCATGGGAACACACGACCAGCGCGTCCTCGATGTTGCTCTTGAGCGGTTGATCGACGATCGCTTTGTTCGAGCGCTCGATGACACCGGCGCGATCGATAAATTCTACGGCCACTACGGTATCAACACAGATTTCGGATTGCGTTAGGGTGACCTCCTCGGCGGCGTCAGGCGACGCGCACGGTAGTTTTTGACACTCATTCTCCGTGCAAGGCCTGTTACCCAATGATCCGCTATCGGCGGTGGATTTGCCTAGGCCGTCGAATGCGCAGGGCACCGATCGTATTTGAGCACACGTCCCAGTCTGCTTCCGGGGTGGAGTGAGTGCTTCAGAGAAGATGCGGTGCCTCAGCGCCAGGCGAAGGCGACCTTCTCCAGGCGCTCGCCGCCGATGCGCGTGAAGGCGCTGGCGATGGGGCGGCCGCCGCGCCGCCAGTAGAAGTCGCAGGCCGCGGTGTTGTCGAGCAGCGCCCACACGATCAGGCCATTGAGCCGCTTCATGTCGAGCGCATGCCGGCAGCCCTCGAAGAGGTGCTCGCCGAGGCCCAATCCCTGAT
>DATLIL010000660.1:0-13918 GCA_035539475.1 Polyangiaceae bacterium | reverse complement strand
GGCGCCGCCGCGACGGAGAGCCGTGTCGCGCTCGAGCAGGGCTGGTTTCCGCGCGCGTCTCTGCCGCTGTTTCGCGACTACGGCGGAGTGACACACGTGGTCGAGCCGATCTTGAGCGGGGCTCACGTCTTCTCCGTGAACTCGAACGAGCTCACGGCTTTCGAGGAGCCGTGGCCAGGAAGTGAGCCGCGCGCTGGCGAGCGTGGCGACGAAGTCTGGGCCGTCGGCGCGGGCGTGAACAACAGCGTGGGCACGCCGAGGCGCGCCGTGTCGCTCGTGGTCCTCGGCGGGCTCGTCGGCAGCGACGATCCGATGCCCGGCGGCGCGCTCGAGCTCAGCTCCGATCTCGGCTTGCTGGGCGCCTCGCTGCAGGGCACCGCCGAGGAAGAGCGAGCGAGCGGAGTCGGTCGCGTGCGCCTGGGCGAGGTCGACGGGTTCAGGGTCGTGGGTCGAGCAGAGGCCAGCAGCGCTGGCGGCGCCGGCGCCGCGCAGTGGCTCTTGCCGGACAACTGGGAGAGCCCGGCGCCGCTGCTGACGGAGCGCGGTGTGAGTGTCGGCGCGGAGCTCGGCATCCCGTGGACATCGTGGCTCACGAGCGAGTTCGCCGGTGACTACGACGCCAGCGCGGACGAGGTCCTGGCGCTGAGCTCGGCGCTCAGCTACCGCCACCCGTGCGGCTGCCTCTCGGCAGTGGCGTGGGCGGGGCATCGCGTTGGACGCGGTGGTTTCGACGCCTGGCTCGGCGTCGATCTCTTGCCGTGACCGGGCCGGTTCAGACGATCAGGCCGTCGAGGCTGTCGAGCTCGATCAGCTTCGCGCTGGTGTCCACGCGCGCGAGCCACGGTGCGCTGAGCGGCTGCTCGACGATCTTGCCTTCGGGCGTGCGCACCAGCACGGCATCGACGGTTGGGTGCACCGCGATCTCGACCACTTCTCCGACGGGTCCTTCCGGGCCAACGACGCGCGCACCGATCAGATCGACCAGGTAGTATTCACCGGGACCGAGCGGGGGCAGGGCGGTGCGCTCGACCAGGACGCGCGCGCCACGCAGCGCCTCGGCGTCGTTGCGTGTGACGACACCAGCGAACTTGACGATCAGCTGCTTCTGACCGCCCTGGCCCAGCGATTCGATTTCGAACTCGCGTTCGGCGCCGCTGGGCAAGCCGAGGACGACGCGCGGGGCGCTTTCGAGCGCGTCACTACCCGGCCAATGCAGCGCGACCTTGACCGCGCCCTGAATGCCGTGGGCACGAGCGACGCGGCCGACTTCGAGCCGGCCGCTGCTGTCGCTCGCGGAGCTCAATCGACGATGTCGAGATGAGCGCGACGGCCGAGCTTGATCGACGCCGCCGCCAGGATGGTGCGCATCGACTGCGCCGTGCGACCATCCTTACCGATAACCTTGCCGATATCGTTCTTGGCGACCTTGAGCTCGATCACGGAGTTGTGATCGTTGTCGATCTCGGTCACCTCGACGCTGTCGGGCTCGTCGACCAGCGCCTCGGCGATGGTGATGATGAGTTCTTTGAGAGCCATGCCGGCGTGCTCAGCTGGCGGCGGGAGCCGGATTCTTCTTCAGCAACCGATCCAGCGTGTGCGAGGTCTGCGCGCCCTGGCCCTTCCAGTAGTCGAGACGACCGCGATCGATCAGAAGCGCGCCCGACGGATCGAACGTACCGATGTTCTCGATGAACTTGCCGTCCCGGGGGCGGCGGTGGTCGGCGACCACGATGCGGTAGAAGGGAGCCTTCTTGGTGCCATGACGGGAGAGGCGAATGTGAACGGCCATGCTTTCCTCGAACGAAATCCTCAGTCAAAGTGCTGCGGGGCGGGGGACCTTAGCATCCGAACCGCGTCCTGCCAGCCGGAACGGGCGGGACCCTAGAGTAATGGTCGCGGCGAGGTCAAGGGCCGTGCTAGGGTCGGTGGCTCTGAGAATGGCGTCACCGCGGGAGCAGATCCTCGAGGTGGTCAGGGAGCTGGTTGCCCCCTTGATCCGCGCCGACGGCGGCGAAATCTACATTGTTTCCGTGGATGACGGCGCTGTCGCCCTGCACGTGACGGGGCGCTACGCGGGCTGCCCGGGCAATACCCTGGCGCGCCGTCGCGTCATCGAACCGCTCATCATCAAGCGGGTCCCGGGGGCCCGGGTGTCCCTTTCGTCGGGCCCCCTGCTGCCCAAGGGCGCCGAACGGGTCTAGGACCCTCTGCGGCACCCTCGGGCACTGAACAGCCTTACTTCTTCTTGCCGGCCTTCTTCGGGTTCGCGGCGTCGACGATGGGCGGCGGGGGCGCGTCCGGCTTCTTCAGCGCCGAGGTCACGTCGCTGTCCATGGCGTGCAGGTTCGCCGGCTTGTTCTTGCGGTGCTGGGCCAGATTGTCCTGGATGTTCTTGTCGATGTAGACCATCCCGAGGACGTTGCCGCGGTCGACGGCGCGGATGTACTTCTCCGGGTCGGCCCACAAGCCCTCGTCGAAGTTCTGGCCGGCTTCGAAGTTGGAGGCGATGCGCTTTGGGGGAGCCCCGAAGCGCGTGCCCAGGATCTTGAGCGCTTCATCGAAGTTCTCGCCCAGGGTGCCACCCTTGGTGAGCTTGTGCTCGTCGTAGACCTTCCAGAGCTTGTCGGCGAAGAAGAAGAAGTAGCGCTCCGTTCCGCTGCGCAGGGTGATGTGGCCCATGCTCTCGCCGTTGGCGTAGCTGTACTCACCCTTGAGCGGGCTGTAGTCGACGCCGGTGGGCGTCTGGCCGAACTCGACGCGACTGCGGCGGAGGAACGCCTTCTTCTGCTTCAGCTCCTCGTCGAGCGCGTCCATCTCCGTGCCGGGTTGGGCCTTCTTGTAGAGAGGAAGGAATTCGTCGTCGAAGACCCGGTCGTAGAGCCCGGCAAGACCCTCGAGGCCGAGTCCGAATCGCAGTCCCTTGGGTGCGATACCGACCTTCTTGCTGATGACCCCAGGCGCGCCGAGCTTCGCCGGCGCCTTGGCCGCGGGTTTGGCCGCGGGCTTGTCCTCAGCCATGACGTTGTTTCCACTCAGGAGCACCGAAGCTCCCAGGGTGAATGCTGCGAGCCCTGCCAAAACCTTCAGCTTCATTGGGTATCCTCCGTCGACCGTCCGCACCGGGAGACGCGGTCTCTAGTGAGCCGTCAACTCCGGGCCGACCCTAACACTTCCGAGAGCGCCCGCTCAACGGGCTGTGACGTTGGACGAGGAAGGCGCCCCCGCTAATCAAAAATTGAGCTAGGTATCGTCGCTCAAAGTGCTTTCGGTCCCCACTTCTGCTCGGAACCTCGGGATTTTCCCCCGAATCCTCGTCGGGTTGGGCTGCGCATTCTGGCTCGGGGTCGGCTTGCCCTCGTGCGCCTCCAAGCAATCGGGCTCGGCGGCTACATCCGGACTGCCCGATTACACTCCAGAAGAAGCGGCTCTCTTCGATGACGTCCTGACCCCTCGGGTCTTCGGAGTGGACGTCGACGAGCAGGCCCCGACCCGTGACCGCAAGCTCGCCGAGCGGACCAAGCTCGCCGACTTCGTGGTGGGGGTCCGCGTGGCCACGCTGGCCTATGAGGGGGCGGAGAATCGCGGAGCCTACCGCGTGACGCTCGTGCCGGTGCCGCCCCTGCTCGCCGGCGCCCGTCCCGAGGGGGACGTCGAGATCGTGGTCAAGACGGACAACCCAACTTTCAAGCTGCTGCAGGCAAACCGACATACGTGGGTGGGCTCGCGGCTGGTTTTGTTCGGCCGGCGATATAACTTCTCGGGTGAAGTCGCGCTCCACTGGCGCGGCGAACCCGATACCCCTGAAGTGAGAGCCGCCATTCAGCAGCAAGCCCTGCTACGTTAGGGCTCCCAACGCCAAGGCACCTCCCCGTGGACATGTACTTTCGAAGCTCGACCGTGGAAATCAAGAATCCCCAGGAAATCGACGCCATGCGCGAGGTCGGGCGGCTCGCCGGTGACACCCTGTGTCGGGTCGCCGAGATCCTGAAGCCCGGCATCACGACCGAAGAAATCAATGAGTTCGTCCACGCGGATACCTTGCGCAAGGGTGCTCGCCCCGCGCCGCTGAACTACCGCGGCGGTGGAGGTGGGCCGCCCTTCCCAAAGAGCGTGTGCACCTCGGTGAACGAAGTGGTCTGCCACGGCATCCCCGGGCCGCGCGTGCTTCAGGATGGGGACATCATCAACGTGGACGTGACCCACATCTATAAGGGCTTCCATGGGGATACGTCGGCGACCTTCTACGTCGGCACGCCCAGCGAAGACGCCAAGCGCGTGACCGAGGTGGCTCGGCGCTGCCTGGCCCTCGGCATCGCCGAGGTCAAACCCGGCGCCCGGCTCGGCGACATCGGGGCGGCCATCCAGGACTTCGCCCATCAGCACGGCTGTTCGGTCGTTCGCGACTTCGTCGGCCACGGCATCGGCCGGAAGTTCCACGAGGAACCCAAGGTGGAGCACTACGGGCGCCGGGGGAGCGGCAAGCGACTGAAGCCCGGCATGACCTTCACCATTGAACCCATGATCAACCTGGGCTCCTACCAGGTGAAGATCCTGGACGACGAGTGGACCGCGGTAACCCAAGACGGATCACTCTCAGCGCAATTCGAACACACGATTCTGGTGACGGAGACGGGGCACGAAATCCTGACGGCTCGCGACCGTCGCCTCGAAGTAAGCGAAATCTTTCCAGAATATTTCGGTTGAGCAAACCCTGTGACTGTGCGCTGCGAAGCGCAACAACTGGCCAAAGTTGGCTTGACGGGGTGCTGGTAGCCCGACTAGGTTGCGCCTGGCTTGACTACCGGCGGGATCCCCGTTCTCGCTGGGCCGAGGTCGGAAAGCCGTCCACTCTCTGACGCATTGGCGTCACGTGGGGCAGGGCGCTCCCCATTTATCCTCGATGGCTGTTCGTAAGAAGAAGGCTTCCAAGAAGAAATCCGACGCGGGCGCGACCAAAAAGAAGTCGGCCGGCGGCGGAAGTGCCAAGCGCCCTGCTGGGGCTAAGGGCGGAAAAGCGAAGCCCAAGAGCCAGCCGGCCAAGAAGCCTGCCAAGGTCGCCAAGCGACCGGCAGCCAAGGCGAACAAGGCCAGCTCAGCCAAGGACAAGGAGCGGCTGAAGCGCGAACGGGAACGCGAGAAGGCCGCGCTCGAGAAGGAAAAGCTCCGCGCTCGCAAGGAGAAGGAGCGCGAGAAGGCCGCCGAGGTCAAGGAACGCGCCCGCGAGAAGCTCGAGAAAGAGCGGGAGAAGGCGCGCGAGGCCAAGGAGAAAGAGCGCGAGCAGAAGGAGCGCGAGCGCGAGAAGGCGAAGCTCGAGAAGGAGCGCGCCAAGGCCAAGGCCGAGCAGGAGAAGCTCAAGGCCAAGCAGCAGGCCGAAAAAGAGGCCCAGCGCCAGCGCGAGATCGCCGCCAAGAAGGCCGAGAAAGAGGCCGAACGCCGCGCTAAAGAGCAGGAGAAAGAGCGCATCAAGGCCGAGAAAGAGGCCGAGCGCCAGCGTCTCATCGCCGAGCGTGAAGAGCAGCGCGAGGCTGCTCGCCGGGCCAAGGAAGAAGAACGCGCGCGTGTGAACGCGGAGCGTGAAGCCTACCGCAAGGCCAAGGAAGCCGAACGCGAGCGCCTCCGGGCCGAGAAGGAGGCCGCGCGCCGCTTGCGCGAAGGCAAGATCGCGCGAGCCAGCAAGAACGCCCAGCGCGACGGACTACGTGTCGCGGCTCGTGTTTACGACCCGGCGGCCGTGCCCAATCAGTCAGGGACCACCCGCAGGGCGATGGAAGCTCAACCGCAGCGCTTCGTCGGGCTGCGTATGGCCGAGTACCACACGCCTGCAGCGTCGGTGGCCGCCGCCGTCGCCGCCGCGGCCATGCCCCAGCCGCCTCCTCAGCCGGCGCCCGAGCCCGTGGCGACCGACTTCGGCTCTGTCCCGCCGACCACGGGGGTGAGCCCGAGCGGGGTCGAGGCGCGTCCCACGCCCGTTCCGCCGGCCACGCCGGAGTCGATCGAAGAGCGTTATCGCCTGATCAACGAGCGGCTGCAGCGCGCGGAGGAGTCGTTCCGCCGTCAGTACGACGAGAGCTTCGAGATGTCGTGGATCCACCACGACAGCGCTCTGGAGGGCGTGGTCTACACGTTCCAGGAGCTGAAGACGGCCATGGACCCGACGGTCACGGTCGTTCCGGACTCGAGCATGCAGCCGGTGTGCGAGGAGATCCGGCGCCACCGCCAGGCCATCGCTTACGTGCGCGAGCTCGGCGAGCGCAAGCGCGTCCCGATCAACGTGGACGTGATGAAGAAGATCTACTGCATCCTCCATCCGGAGGAGGGGGACGTCAAAACGGTCAAGTACCGTAAGGACATCCCGCAGCACCGGCTCTACTTCCACGAGTACGCGCCGCCCGACAAGATCGCCTATCGCGTGCGCCAGGTGATCGACTGGCTCAACGGGCCGGAGCCGAAGAAGATCAAGAACCCCATGCGCGTGGCCGCGCGGGTGCACTACGATCTTCTGCGCATCTTCCCGTTCCCGCAGGACAGCGGCAAGGTCGCCCGCCTGCTGATGAACATCCTGCTGCTGCGCGGTGGGTACCCGCCCGCGATCATCCACTCGACCGAGCGCCAGAAGTACTACGAGGCGCTCAAGGGTCAGCTGCCGATCATCTTCATGCTCGTGAACGACTCGATTTCGAACGCGCTGATGAGCATCGAGAAGCTGCTCGACGAGCACGAACAGCACAAGTAGGGCCCCGCTGGGGACCATGCGCCTGGCGCTGATCTCGGACTGCACGGCAACGAGCTCGCGCTCGAGACCGTTCTCGCCGATGCGCGGCAGGCTGGCTACGACGAGCTGATCTGTCTGGGTGACGTTGCTACGCTCGGTCCGCGGCCGAGCGGCGTCCTCGCCATGCTGCGCGATCTCGGGTGTCGCTGCCTGCTGGGCAACCACGACGAGTTCATGCTGGTCCCGGAGCTCGCTCGCTCCTATTCGGAGCACGAGCTCGTGCTGGCGTCGGTGGACGCGACACGCGCGGCCCTTTCGGAGGCGGAGCTTTCGTTCATTCGCACGTTCACTCCGACGCTCGCCCTCGACGGCGGCGTCTTTCTCTATCACGGCACGCCGCGCTCCAACACGGAGGACCTCCTGGCCACCACTCCCGACGCCCTGGTGGACGAGATGCTGCAGGGCATTCAGGCGCGGCTTCTCGCGGGCGGGCACACGCACCTGCAAATGCTCCGGCAGCACCGCGGCCGGCTGATCGTCAACACGGGTTCGCTGGGACAGCCGTTCGAAGCGTTCGCGTCGCATGGCCCGCCGCGCATCCTGGCGCAGGCCGAGTATGCGATCGTCGATGTGCAGGCGCGGAGCACGAGCGTGGACCTGCGCCGCGTCGAGCTCGAGCGCCAGGCGCTAGCCGCGCAGGTGGACGGCTGGGACAACCCGCTCGCCCCCTGGCTCGGCGCGAGCTACGCCGCCTGACCTATCCGGTTCGGACGCCGCACAGGCGATCGAAGCAGATGGCGGCGGCAGCGCGCACCGAGAGGTGGTTGTAGCCGTCGGCTCTCGGCGAGCGGATCGGCTCGATCTCCTGGTCGGCCCGAGCACAGAGCGCGTCGGCGAGACCCCAGCCGGTGCCGAACAGGATCAGCACGGGCGGCCCAGGCTGCTGCAGGCGCTCGCGCGCGGCGGGGAAGGTGAGGCTACGCGCGCGCTCGAGGGCGCTGGTCGTCCAGATCTCGACCTCGGGCCCAATCGCCGCGATGGCGCTGTCCACGTCCGGAACGACTCGTATGATGCCCAGGGCCGGCGAACGATCGGGGATGCGCCGCGCGCCGGAGCCGCTGACCCAGTGCTCGCGCACGCGTTCGGCGAGCTCACGCTGGGCGCTGATCGGGTGCACCACGAAGAAGTCGCTGAGGCCGTAGGTGTGGGCGCTGCGCGCGATATCGTGCAGGTCGAGGTTGGTGATCGCGGTCGTCACGATCGCGCGTTGGCGGTCGTGCACCGGGTGGTGCACCAGCGCTGCGCACAGGCGCCTCATGATTTCTCCTTCTTGGTAGCCGCCAGATCGGGCCGGCGTGTTTCGGTGCGCAGGCGAGACTGCTCGCGCCGCCAGGCGGCGATCTTGGCGTGATCGCCGCCACGCAAGACCTCGGGTACGTCGTGGCCGCGGAAGCTCACTGGCTTGGTGTAGTGCGGGTACTCCAGCAGGCCGCCACACTCGGGGCTGAACGACTCTTCTCGCGTCGAGTCTTCGTTGCCGAGCACGCCTCCGAGCAGGCGTACGGTCGCCTCGATCACGCACATGGCGGCAGCTTCGCCGCCCGTCAGCACGAAGTCACCGATCGAGAGCTCCTCGTCGACGAACTGGCGCACGCGCTCGTCGAAGCCCTCGTAGCGGCCGCAGATCAGCGTCAGCGCCGGCTGAGCCGAGAGCGCGCGGGCGTGCGCCTGGTCGAAGCGTGAACCCTGCGGGGTGAGCAGTACACGCCGGGCTCGGCCGGCGCTGGCCAGCGCCGCCTCGGCGGCTTCGATCGCGGCGACGGTCGCGTCCGGCCGCATGACCATGCCGGACCCACCGCCGTAGGGCGTGTCGTCGACGCTGCGGTGCTTGCCGAGGCCGTGCTTCCGTAAGTCTTCGAGGTGTACGACCAGCGTGCCCGACTGGGCGGCCTTGCCCATGAAGCTGGTGCGGAAAAATGGCTCGAATAGCTCTGGAAAGAGCGTGACGACAGCGAGGTGCATCGAAAGGGGCCGTGACGCTAGCATGGCGGGTGCGACGCGGGCCGGGACTCCCGTCGGCCGCCTCCCGGGCCGAAATCGGCCTGATCACGCTGCGGTGAGGAAACACCTCCCCGGCTGACGGCCTTCGGGTAACCTTTTGAGCGGTGTCCGATACCGAATCCCCGACCTCCGGCGGCGCCAAGAGCGTGCGCGGCTCGACCATCGTCGTGGCCGACGACGACCGGCTCACCCGCGAGCTACTCGCCGGCATGTTGCGCCAGCACGGCTACGTCGTGGAGTGCGTGCCGGACGGTCAGGCTGCGATCGAGCGCGTCGCGCGCGGCGGCGTCGACCTGGTGCTGCTCGACATCTTGATGCCGCGCCTGTCGGGGCTCGAGGCCTGCCGCCTGCTCAAGGGCATGACGAGCGAGACGTTCCTGCCGGTCCTGCTCGTGACGGTGAAGACCGACACGGCCAGCCGCGTGGAAGGCCTCAAGATCGGTGCCGACGACTACGTGTGCAAGCCGTTCGACGAGCGCGAGCTGATCGCACGCGTCGAGGCCATGCTGCGCATCAAGAAGCTGCACGACCACGTCGTTGAGGCGCGCGCGCGCCTCGAGCAGCTCAGCATGCACGACGACCTCACCGGCCTGTACAACTACCGGTATCTGCACGCGCGCCTGAACGAGGAGTTCAAGCGCGCCGAGCGCTACCACGAGCCGCTGGCTTGCCTGGTGATCGACATCGATCGCTTGCAGGTGCACAACGACGCGGGCGGGCGCCAGCACGGCGATCTGGTGGTCAAGACCGTGGCCGAGGCCATCCGTCGCGGCGTGCGCGAGGTGGACGTGGTGGCCCGCTTCGGCGGCGACGAGTTCCTGGTGGTGCTGCCGAACACGCACTTCGCCGGCTCGGTCACCGTCGCCGAGCGCATCTGGAAGGACGTGTACGAGAAGCCGCTGCTCGGCGAAATGACGCGCCCGCTGCACGTGGCGCTGTCGGTGGGAGTCGCGCTTTTTCCGTCGCGCGACGTGCGCACCAAGGACGCCCTCTTGCGTGCCGCGGACAATGCCCTGCACTTCGCCAAGCGCGAGGGCGGCAACCGCATTTGCGTCTACCAGCAGCAAGGTCAGCTCTACACACCGGTGTCGGGAGAAGGCACCGAGAAGCGCTTGCCGAAGTCCGACCGTCCCACGCTCAGCCCGCCCAGTAGCCAGTCCAGCCGGCCTCCGCCGCGCGTGGCCTCGCGCGGTTCGGACCGCCCTCCGAACCGTAGAGGCTCAGAGTGACGACCGGCGGACCGACGAGCCTTCCTTCCAGCGACCGCGGCACTCTGTCTCCCGAGGCACCCGCGCGCGTCCTGATAGCGGACGACGAGCCCGCGTTGCGCCGCACGCTGGCGCGCCTGCTCTCTGCTCGCGGCCTGAACGTGGTCACCGCCGACGACGGCGCGATGGCCATGGAGCTCCTCGGCCGCGACGCCGTGGACGTGGCGCTGGTCGATCTGATGATGCCGCGCATCGGCGGCCTGGAACTGCTCGACTACGTGCGCAAGCACCACCCCGACGTCGAGGTGGTGATCATGACCGCGTTCGGCGACGTGGACACGGCGGTCAAGGCCGTGCGTGCTGGCGCCTACCACTTCTTGACCAAGCCGTTCCGCTCGAACGACGAGGTCGTGTTGACGGTGACCAAGGCGGCCGAGCACCGGCGCCTGGTCCATCGCGCCACCATGCTCGAGCGGCGCCTCGAGCAGATGCAGAAGTTCGGCGGCCTGATCGGCAACTCCTCGCGTATGCAGGAGGTCTACCGGCTGGCGCTGGGCGTGGCCCCGGCCTCGTCGACGGTGCTGATCCTGGGCGAGAGCGGCACCGGCAAGGAGCTCACCGCGCGCGCCATTCACCAGCACTCGCCGCGCGCCGGCAAGGCCTTCGTCGCCGTCAACTGCTCGGCCATTCCGGTGGAGCTCGTCGAGAGCGAGCTCTTCGGCCACATGCGCGGCGCCTTCAGCGGCGCCGTCGCCACGCGGCCCGGTCTGTTCGAGGTCGCCGACGGCGGTACCATCTTCCTAGACGAGATCGGCGACTTGCCGCCGCTGGCGCAGGTCAAGCTCTTGCGCACGCTGCAGGAGGGTGAGGTCAAGCGCGTCGGCTCGAACGAGACACGCATCGTCGACGTGCGCGTGATCGCCGCCACCAACGTCGACCTGAAGTCACGCATCGGCGCCGGCAAGTTCCGCGAGGACCTCTACTACCGGCTGAACGTCGTCGTGATCGCCCTGCCGGCGCTCCGCGATCGGCGTGAGGACATCGCGCTCCTGGCCTACCACTTCTTGCGCAAGTACGCGGAGCGCTCGAGCCGCCAGGTGAGCAAGATCTCGCCCGAGGCCATGGGGCTCCTGCGCGGCTGGCGCTGGCCGGGCAACGTGCGCGAGCTCGAGAACGCCGTCGAGCACGCCGTCGTGTTCTGTCAGACCGATACGGTCATGCCCGAGGACCTGCCGCTCGAGCTCCAGGAGGCGGAGGCGCCCGCCCCGCCCCCGGCGGAATCAGCGCCGCCATCGTCGCCGGGCTTCGCGGGGCTGTTCGATCTCGGCTATCGGGACGCCAAGCAGAAGGCGCTCGATACCTTCGAAACGGCCTATTTCTCTGCCTTGTTGCGCCGGGCCGGGGGTAACGTCTCGGAGGCAGCCCGCCAGGCCGGCCTGGATCGTTCGAATTTTCGCCGCGCCGCCCGGCGAGCGGGTATCAAGACACGCGACGACGGTTGAGCTGTCGAGGCAGGCAGTGAAAACGGACGGCGGAGAACGCGAGCGGTTTCGGTCGAGCAGGCTAGCCCTGCTTGGCGGCCTCTTGCTGCTCGCCAATGCCACCGCCGCGATGGCCCAGCCCGAGCCGGACGCCGACGCCCCGGCTCCGGAGCCCGCCGCCCCACCGGCTCCGGCCGCCGCGCCGCCGATGGACCGCAAGCCGCTCGGCCTCACGTTGCGGCGCTGTCTCGAGCTCGCCGAGAGGAACTACCCGAAGATCCACGAGGCTCGCGCCAAGCTCGCGATCAAGCGCGCCCAGCTCGATCAGGCCCACTACACGCCGTTCAGCGATTTTACCGTTACCGGCGGCTTCAGCCTGGCGCCCGAGGTGCAGGGCACGAGCGTGTACAGCCCGAACTCCGACGTGCCTTTGACGCCCGATCTGGGCGTCGGCTGGCAGATCGGCATCGACGGGCTGATCCCGCTCTGGACCTTCGGCAAGATCACGAACCTGTGGGACGCCGCAGAGGCGCAGGTCAAGGTCGGCGAGCACGAGCTGCAGAAAGAGAAGAACCAGCTGCGCTTCGACGTCCGCCGCGCCTATTACGGCATTCGGCTCGCCCGTGACGCGCTCGCGCTGGTGAAGGACGGCATCCAGCGGCTCGACAAGTACATCCCCGATCTCGAGAAGAAGGTGGCCGCCGGGGAAGGGGACGACATCGAGCTGCTCAAGGTGCGCATGAGTCGCGCCGAGCTCGACGCGCGCGAGAGCGAAGCGCGCAAGCAGGAAGCCATCGCCACGTCTGGCCTGCGCTTTCTCACTGGCGTTTCGGCGATCGTCGTGCCCGATTTGCCGCTGGCGCGCGTCCAGCACCGGCTCGGTCCGCTCTCGCACTACCTCTCGGCTGCACGGCTCTACCGCCCGGAGGTCAACATGGCCAAGGCCGGCGTGCTCGCGCGCGAGGCGCAGCTCCGTGTCGAGCGTGCGCGTTACTTGCCGGACATCGGGCTGGGCTTGAACGCGCGCTGGTCCAGCGCGCCGAGCATCACCGACCAGACCAACCCCTTCATCCGGGACCCGAACTATCTCACCTACGGCGCAGGCCTCGTGTTTCGCTACAAGCTCGACTTCTTGCCGCAGTCGACGCGCGTCGAGCAGGCCGAGGCGCAGCTCGAGGAGATCCGCGCCACCGAACGCTTCGCCCTGGGCGGAGTGGGCTGGGAGGTGGAGTCGGCTTTTCGCGAGGCCGAGGACGCGACCCGCCGTCTCGACGCTTACACGCGCGCGACGACGTACGCGCGCCAGTGGCTGGTCAAGGTGCAGCAGGGCATCGAGGTCGGGACCTTCGAAGACGAAGACATCGTCGACCCCGCCAAGGAATACGCGCTCAAGCGCTTCTCCCAGATGTCGGCGCTGTTCGACTACAACGTGGCCCTGGCCAAGCTCGCCCAGGTCACGGGTTGGGACACCGTCGCCGGCGACGAATGAGGACCACGAGCGGCCTCGGTGACTCGCACAATTTCGGGCGGCGGGTCACGCTGCGAGCAGGGCGGGTGTCGAAGCCACGGACGCTGCTCTGGGAATGGTTGGTGCTGGCTCCGGACAGCCCGTTACGGCGCGCGTTGAGCGACGCTTCCAGGGATCACCGCCTTGGACCAGAGGCGTTCGAGTTTCTACCGAGCTTGCGCTTCTTTCGCTCGAGATCTCGCGCCGGCGGCGAAGTCGAGCAGCTGCAGCTCTCACCATTGCCGCGGCTCGGCGCCGGCAAGAGGCGCGAGCTGGCGCAAATCGTGGGGCGTTCTCTGGCGCTCTTCAGCTGGCTGGGCGTCGCGGACCTGCACTGGGAGAACCTGGTCCTCGGTCTCGACGGGCGCGGCCAGATGGTGTTCGGGCCGCTCGACATCGAGATGATCCTGGCGGACCTCTCGTTGCCGGTGGAGACCAAGCTCTTGCCGGACGCCGACCCCGAATACGCCGAGGTGTGCCGGCATGCCGCGGGAGTACGGCGCGTGCTGCCCTATCTGGGCAAGCCCATCGCTGTCGACGACCTTCTGGCCATGGCCAGCGACTACCTGACGACGCTCGCATTGCTCGATCGTCACGCGCCGGCGATCGCCAAGGTGTTCACCAAGCTCGTGGGCCTGAAAGAAGCGCCGATCCGCGTGTGCCTGCGGGGAACCGACGAGTACGTGCGCGCGCGTTCGGTGCCGCCGTGGCCACCTCTGCTCGAGCAGGAGCAGGTGCAGCTCGCGCGCGGTGACATTCCCTATTTCTTTCGTTTGTACGGGCGGCGGGGCATTCACTACTACGGCAATCGCGCCCTCACCGAGCTCAGGCGCCTGCCGCTACACGGCGACGTGCCCCAGCTCGATCCGCTGCTGTCACTAGCGCGCGGTCTGCGCGCTCCCTCGCGCCGGAAGCTCGCTCGCGATGGGCTGTTCACGCTGCTCGGCGC
>DATLIL010000659.1:0-10761 GCA_035539475.1 Polyangiaceae bacterium | reverse complement strand
GCCGTATTCGACCGCCGGGCCCAGCGCGAGGGCCGGCGGTCGAATACGGCAAGCTCTGCGCGCTCGGCGCCCGCACGGAGCGCTGGAGCGCGAGCGGTCGCAGCCCCAAGGGCGCCTCGGCGCTCTACGCCGAGATCAGGGCCAGCATCGAGCTGCTCGACGGCCTGAGCCAGTACCCGGAAGTGCGCCGCCACGACGAACGGGTGCTGCAGGAGCTGTCGCAGCTCCTCGGGCGTGGGACCCACGACATCACACTGGCGGTGGTGGCCGCCGATCGACTGTCGGCGCTGCGCGGCCGTGACCGCGAGCTCGACCGCTCGATCGCTGATTTACCCCTGGATCCCGAGGCGAATCTGGGTCGCATCGCGCGCCGCGTCCGCAAGCTGTGCGTCGCGTCGCTCGCTTCCTAGCGTTCCGCTCACTTGCGCATCAAGACCAGCTCGATGCGGCGATTCTTCTGCCGGCCGTCGGAGCTCGCGTTGCTGGCGGCAGGGCGGTACTCGGCGAGACCGATCGCCGCGAGCCGCTCGCCCGGGACCTTGCCCGTCTCCTGCAGGAAGCGGACGACGTTGGTGGCCCGCGACGTCGAGAGCTCCCAGTTCGTGGGAAAGCGCTCCTGCGTCGCCGGGTTGGTGACGCGCGCGCTGTCGGTGTGACCCGCGACCTGAACCCTGTACTCGCCGAGCTGTGCCAGCGTCGGAGCGACCTGGCCCAGCACCTTCTTGCCGTTCTCGTGCACCTCGGACTTGCCCGACTCGAACAGGATCTGATCGGCGAGGTCGACGACGAGATCGTTGCCGCGGCGCACGATGTGGACATTGCCGGCCTGGATCTCGGGCTCGAGCTTGGCGGTGAGCTCGCCCTGCAGGCGCTTGAGCTCGCCCTCGACCTTCTCTTTCTCGGCGCGGGTCTGCAGTAGCTGGCCCGAGAGCGCTTCCTGCGCGACCTTCAGTTCCGTAAGGGCGGCTTCGGACTCCGTGAGCTTGTGGTTCACGCGACGTGCGGCCTCGTCGCCGTCGTGCAGTTGCTGCTGCAGCGCCAGGCGCTCCTTGCGCAGCGGCACGTAGAGGTACCAGACGAAGGCAGCGGCACCTGCCAGCACCACGACGAAGAGCAGCCAACCCAGCCAGCCACCGCGCTTCTGCACCATGACTCGCCTGACCGGCAGCTCATGATCGGACATCAAAATATCTCTGGCCAAGGCGCCTCCTCCTGCTTCGACCCTATCACTGCTCGGCCTTTTGCAGGCCCATGATCAGTCGATCTCAATGCTGAGTGTGCGCGCGGCTCGGCATTTACGAGCCGCGTGGTCGATGCCCACGGCGTCGAAGCCCATGGCGTTGGCCACCGCCAATATCGTACCTCGGCCGCAAAATGGGTCGATCACGACCTCTGTCGCCGTTTCTTCGCGAAGAAAGCGGCAAGCTGCAACACATGCAGCGACGCCCGTCGCTTTGCTGTACGGCATGAAGCCGGCGTCGGCCAGCACGTCGGGGCCCGGGTGCTTGGGAGCAGCGCGCTCGCTCTTCGCAAAGCAGAGCAGGTGCGAGTAGCTCGCGCGGCCGTGGGTAATGGTGCCGGCCGGCTTGCGGCACACGATCTTATGGAACACGAGCGGCGCTTGCTCCTCTTCGGCAGCGCGCTGGACCAGGTAACCCTTGTCGATCCACGCGCCCTGATGACGAATGTCACTCTGGTAGAAGATGGCGAGCCCCGACGGCGGCAGCCAGCGGAGCACGGCGCGCGCGGTCTCGACGAACCAGCCGCGCCAGCCCTCGAAGCCGAGCTCGGGCAGCTCGGAAACGTCGGGCAGAGAGGTGATGACGCTGGCGTGCTCGGGGGCAGGATTTCCTGCGAGCCAGCTCAGCGCCTCGGCGTGGAAGACATCGCGTTTCATGGTCGAGTCGGCTCCGCGGCGCAGCGTTCGTAGCGCGACAGGAGATCCCGGCGCACGTAGAGCGGTGAGCTCGAGTCCGTTACCACGCGGGCGTAGCCCTGTAAGCAACGCGCGCGGGTGACGGTGTCGTTGAGCTCGACGTAGTTCTTGTGGGGGAGAAAGATGGCCGCGGGGGAGTCTCGCTCGCAGAGCGCGTCGAAGCTCTGGTCACGAAAGGCCAGGCGTCGATCGAGCAGGCCAGCGAGATCGACGACCCTGCCGCGCGGCAAGCGCAGGCCCGGCACGCCGACCTCGGAGTGGTAGATGCCCGCGCCGTCGCCGAAGCAGCCGCGCAGGGTCTCGAGCCCGCGAAACACCGTGACGTGCCGCTGGTGCTCGAGCAGGTAGTCGTCGTCGCTCGGCGGCGCCGGCAGGGACAGGCCGTGCGACGCGGCCAGCGGCAGTGCGTCGAAAGCGAACAGCAGCGGCGCAGCGAAGCCGCCTGCGCCCGCGAACAGCAAGACGCTGCCCAGCCCGCTCGTGGCGTAGTGCGGCAGCGGAACGCGCTCGGAGCGGTCCTCGCTCGAGCCGTACCCCGGCAGCCGCCCCGCCACGGCCAGCGCGCCAATGACGACGGCGCACGAAAGCCCGACGGCGAGCCGCATATTTTTCGGGTGCGGGAGCTCGGCGGCGCGTGCGGCAGCGAGCGCCAAGAGGGGTAGCGCGGGAGCGTAGAAGCGCGCGTGCGTGCCCATCACGTCGATCGTGGTCAGCGCGTGATAGAGCACGAACAGCAGCACCGCGCCGAGCAGGGCGGCGTTTTCGCGATCGCGGCGCAAGAGCGCCATGGCTGCGAGCGGCAGGGCCGTGACGGCGAACAGGCTCGCGTGCAAGTGATGGCTGGCCGCGGACGTCGCGATGAACCCTGCGTCGTAGCTCGAGAGCAGGCGCTGCTTGGCGTAGAAGGGCAAGGGCAGGGCAGTGCCGTAGTAGAGCTTGAACACGACCAGGCAGAACACGATGCCGCCTGCGACCACGGCGGCGTCCCGCCAGCGCCGGCGCGCCGCGAGCAGCGGGAGCAGCACCAGCGGCAGCGCGTCGGGCCGAGTGAGCCAGACAGCGACGGTGACGAGCGGAGCGAGCAGCCAGGTTTTTCGCCCGGCGTGGGGCGAGTGCAGCAGCCACAGTCCGAGGCCGAGCAGCAAGAGACAGAGCGCCGTCTCCATGCCGCTCGTGATCGTGAACAGGGCGATCGGTGAGCAGAATGCCAGCGCCGTGGCGAGCCCGCGATCCCTGCCCGCGGAAAGAACGAGCGCGAAGGCGCCGATCAGGCAGAGCGCGAGTGCGAGGCGAGTGACGAGCAGGGTGTGGTCACCGCCGAGCGCCGTCAGCGCGACGTTGACGGCCAGGAACAGCTGCGAGGTGATGCCGTAGACGGGACCGTCACTCGCGTTCCACGACAGGCTGCCGTGCTCGAGCGCGTTCAGGGCGAAGCGCTTGAAGAAGTAGGCGTCGTCGTACGGTTCGCGCTCGAGCGTCGTGATCAGAAAGACCACGACCAGGGCCGCGTATCCGGCGATCAGGCCGCGCCGGCTCACCGAGGCCCGGAGAAGTCGCCGAGAAAGGTCACCAAAAAGCTTTCGAGCCCGGCGTACGGCGGCTCGGCCCGCGGGCGCATGCCTGGCGTGTGGCCGCGCCGCACGAACGGCTCGAGCAAAGCCCTGTCGCGACTGACGACGTGGATGGGCACGGCGTGTGAGTCGCTGTGACCGTTGACCTCGGCCACCGGCTGGTGATCCCCGACGATGATGATCAGGGCATCGTCGCTGACGAAGTCCCTGATGTAGCGCTTCAGGATCTCGAGATCGTAGACGATCGAGTCGATGTAAGCGCGAGAGGCGTTGGCGAAGTCCGGCCACTCGATCGGGTAGCGAGTACGGGAGAGCTCGTGGAAGAGCGCGCCGTTCCGGAGCCTGGACCAGTCGTCGACGATCGGCGGCAGATCGCTCCAGGGCGCGTGGCTCGAGATCAACACGTACTGCACGAACAGCGGCTGGTTGCCCTTCGTGGCGATCTCGCGCCGGTGCACGAAGTCGAGCACGTACTGGTCCGGCATCGTGGCCCAGGCGAAGGCCGGGCCGGCGTAGTCGAAATCCCACGAGTAGTACTTCTGCTCGAAGCCGTAGAACTCGCCGACGGGCCAGGGCCGAGTCGTGGCGGGCTGGACCAGCACCGTGCGATAGCCCGCCTCGCGGAAGAAGCTCGCCATGGCGCGCGGCTTCTTGGCCAGCACCACGTCGTAGGCCAGCTGGCTTTCCACGCGTACTCCGGTGCCGATCGAGGCGTGGGCCAGCCAGGAGCGCCCGCCGTAGGTGGTCGAGTCGAGCAGCCCGGAGACGATGCCGAAGCCGCGCGCCCCGAGCTCGCGCTCGTAGGCGTCGAAGACTGGACTGACCGCGCTCTTGAACTCGCTGCGCTCGAGCACCGTCTGGCCGTACGACTCGACCAGGAACAGGTAGACGCTCTTGCCGCCGAGCTTGCCGAGGTCCGACGGAGTGCGCCGCAAGAGCTCGTCCTGGCGCACGATGGCAGCAGCGTGCTCCGCGTTCTGTCCGACGACGTTCAGCGTCACCTTGAGCTCGGTCTTGAGCCGGGGCAGGGCGCTGGCCCCGAATCCGAGATCATAGAAGGGTGCGTGAACGACCGGCTTCTTGCCCAGCATCACGCCACAGAACGAGATGCCGGTGACGGCAGCGACGAGATAGACGTTCTTGCGTTCGGACAGGTAGCGCTCGGAGTGCGCGAGCGCCGCGTAGCAAGCCAGGCACAGCGCGGCGCAGCCGAAGAGGCCGAGCAGCAGCAACCCGGACATCTTCCAGGCGCCCAGGCTCGAGTAACCGAAACGCACGAGCTCGGGCACGAGCTTCAGGTCCGAATGCAGGTGAAACGGCTGCGCATAGTACTGCTGCTCTATGCCGTCGCCGAGCCGCAGCAGGCGCACGAAGACGAGCAGCGCGACCAGCGCGATGCGCACGGCCTTCGGTACTCGCCAGCCCAGCCACGCGAACATCGCCAGGTAGGCGAAGATCACCAGCACGTCGACGGCCGGCAGGAGATACCAGAAGGCAGGCTCCGGCGCCGGGTAGCGGATATTCACCATGGCGTCGAGCAAGGCAAAGCCGGCGATGAAGGCGAGCGCTTGCCGCGGGCGATTCTCTGCCGAGCTCGTTACGCTGTGCAAAACCACGGGGACGCGGAGTATACAGACGCTTCCCGCAAGCGATGCTATGTCTCGAACCGTCGATGGAACGCTGATGGAGCAAGCCGCGCACGAGGGATCGCTGGACGAGGCCCGCGCCTGGGCCCTGTGCACGGCGCTCGCAAAGCGCGCGAGCCTGGGCCGGCCTGTGGCACGGGCCTGCGGTCTCGGGCTCGGCGCCGGCGGACTGCTCGAAGAAGTCGGCCTCGGCTGCGGCCTCGTCGACGTCGATCCAGAGCGTGAGAGCGGCCTCGCAGCGGGGGTGCGACTGCCCGCCTCCGTCGCCGCGATGTTCGAGCTCTACCTGCCGCTGTGCCTGCCGCCCAGTGGCGCCGCCGTTTTCGCTCACGTCGGGCAGAGCCTGGACGGCCAGATCGCCACGCAGAGCGGTGCGTCGCGCTACGTGAGCGGCGCCGCGAACCTGCGCCACATGCACCGCCTGCGCGCGCTCTCGGACGCGGTGCTCGTCGGCGCCAGTACCGTGGAAAACGACGATCCGCAGCTCACCACCCGGCTGGTACCGGGCCCGAGTCCCACGCGCGTCGTGATCGACCCGAGGCTGCGTTTGCCCGACCAGCGCAAGGTGTTTCAGGACCGCGCCGCGCCGACCCTGGTGCTCTGCGCACGGGGCCGCATGAACGGGCATCGGCTGGGCAACTCCGAGATCGTGGAGATCGATGCCGAGGACGGTGTCTTGCCGCCGCGCGCCATCGTGGCCGAGCTCGCACGGCGCGGCCTCAAGCGGCTCTTCGTGGAGGGCGGCGGCGTCACCGTCTCGCGTTTCGTGCAAGCGCGCGCGCTCGATCGCCTGCACGTGACGATCTGCCCGGTCTTCATCGGTCGTGGCCGGCCCGGCATCTCGCTTCCGGGCGTCGATCAGCTGGAGCGCGCGTTGCGCCCGCGCACTCGCCGCTTCGCACAGGACGACGACGTCCTGTTTGACTGCAAGCTCTGAGCATGGCGCTGCGGCATTGCTTCATCGTGCCCGATCTGAACGGGCCGATCAGCGGCGGCACGCTCTACAACCGCCGGCTGATCGCGGCGCTCGGCGCGGCCGGCATCGACTGCGCCGTGCTCGACCTCGGCCAGGGCCGTGACGCGCTGCACGCCGACCCGAGCGCGGTCTTCTGGCTCGATAGCCTGTTCCTCTCCGCGCTGCCGGAGCTCGAACGCGCCGCGCCCGGGCGGGTGGGTCTGGTGCTGCACTACCTTCCTTCGCTGCTGCGGCACGGTGACGAGCTCTCTGCCCGAGAGCTCGCCGCCGACGAGGCGTTCGCGCTCGAGCGCACCAGGCGCTTCTTGCTGCCGAGCGCGTTCATGCAGCAGACGCTCGAGCGGCTCGGCGCCAGCGGCCGGCTGTTCGTGGTCGTCGAGCCGGGCAGGCCTGCGGCGCCGGCGCTGATCCGTCCGCGTGGCGGCGGAGTCAGAGCGCTCGTGGTGGCGAACCTCACGCCGAACAAGGGCGTGGAGCCGCTGCTCGCAGCGCTTGCTGGCGAGCTCGGTGAGAGCGATCGCTTCGAGCTCGACGTGATCGGCTCGTGCAGCGCGGATCCGGCCTACGCTCGCAGCTGCGAACGCTGGCTCGGAAGCGGGCGTGTTCGCTTGCTCGGTGCCCTGGCGCCGCAGGAGGTCACCCTGCGCATGGCGGAGAGCAATCTCCTGATCTCCGCCTCGCACATGGAGTCTTACGGTATGGCCCTGGCGGAGGCGCGAGCGCTCGGCCTACCCATCGTGGCCCTGCGCGGGGGCAACACGGCCGTGCACGTCATGGCCGGGGCAGGCGGCGAGCTCGTGGGCAGCCACGCGGCGCTCGCTCGAGCGTGCGTTCGGCTCTGCCGTGACGGCGCGGAGCACGAGCGCCGTCTGGCCCTGGCTCACGCTGGGCGGCTCGCGGAGCGGAGCTGGGCCGACGCAGCCCGCGAGTTCGTGCTTCAGCTCTCGGCCGCGGCGGCGGGCGTCGCGTAAGAGAAGTAGAACGAACGTGCGAAGGACGTGACCACGGTCGCCACGCCGAGCGCCGCGGCGGCGACGGCGAGCTTTTCGGGCAGGGCCAGGGCGGCGATCAGGCCCAGCATCAGCGCCGCAAAGGCGTAGCGGCCGAAGCGCGAACGCGGCTCCTCGCCGCCCCGCGCCGGCAAGACGGCAAGACACAGCACGTAGGCGTAACGCAGGAGGCCCGCGCTGAGGACCCAGGCGCCGCACTTCCCACCCTGAAACAGGAGCAGCGTGACGGTCATGACCAGGAGCGCGTCGGTCTCCATGTCGAAATGCGCGCCGAACTCGCTGGCGACGCCGCGGCGCCGCGCCAGCGAGCCGTCGAGTCCGTCCAGGGCGAACAGAACGAGCACCAGCGCCGCGAGCCAGTGCGGTGGCGCCGAAGAAAGCAGCGCGCCGAGCGCCACGATCGCAAGCAGCCGCAGCGCCGTCACGCCGTTGGCGATGCCGAAGGCGCCGCTCGGTGTCCACGCCCTGGAGTATCCGATGATCAGCCGCGTGAACGAGATCAGTGCCGTCACTGCGAGGGGCCAGGGCTCGCCCAGCGCGAGGCTGAGCGCGCTGGCGAGAACCAGCAAGACGGCGTTGGTGCGGCTCCAGGCCTCCAGCATCGCGTGCGTCATGGTGACCCAGAATCGCGGGCGTCACAACGGCAGAACCGGGCCCAGTCGTGGTAGAAGCGCTCGTGTCATGACCGTGCGCGCACGAGCTTTCTGGGTCATCCGCCCTGGCAGTGGTGAGCTCCGGGAACACGAGCTCGGTGCGCCGGGAGCGGGAGAAGCGCTGGTCCGGACCGTATTCAGCGCCGTCAGCCGTGGCACCGAGGCGCTCGTGTTTCACGGCCGTGTGCCCGCGAGTGAGCACGAGCGCATGCGCTGTCCGCACCAGGAGGGCAGCTTTCCCGGACCGGTCAAGTACGGCTACGCCAGCGTCGGGCGCGTGCTCGAGGGCTCGAGCGAGCTCCGCGGGCGCTCGGTGTTCTGCCTCTATCCCCACCAGGACCTGTACGTGGTTCCGGAGTCGGCGCTGGTGCCCTTGCCCGCGGGGGTTCCGGAAGCGCGAGCCGTGCTGGCGGCCAACCTCGAGACCGCGCTGAACGCCCTGTGGGACGCCCGCCCGCTGCTCGGCGATCGGGTCAGCGTGGTCGGCGGCGGCGTGGTCGGCTGCCTCGCTGCGTACCTGGCGAGCCGCGTCCACGGCGCCGAGGTGGAGCTCGTCGACGTCCGCGAAGAGCGCGCGGAGCTCGCTGCGGCGCTCGGTTTTGGCTTTGCCTTGCCGGCGCGTGCCCGGGCGGAGCGCGACATCGTGCTTCACGCCAGCGCCAGTGCCGAAGGGCTGCGCACGGCCCTTGGGCTCGCAGCGCGCGACGCGGAGATCGTCGAGCTCAGCTGGTTCGGCGATCGCGAGGTCAGCCTGCCGCTCGGTGAGGCCTTTCACCAGCGGCGTCTGACCCTGCGCTCCTCGCAGGTCGGTGGCGTGAGCCCCAACGCTCGCCCCCGCTTCGATCATCGCCGCAGGCTCGAGCTCGCGCTGTCGCTCTGCAGCGATCCGGCCCTCGATCGGCTGGTCAGCGGCGAGAGCCAGTTCGAGGCGCTGCCCGAGCTCATGCCCCGGCTCGCCGACGCGAAGAGCGGCGCGTTGTGCCATCGTCTGAAATACTCGTGAGCGGAGGATTCATGTTCAGCGTCTGTGTTCGTGGCCACGTGATGATCGCGCATAGCTTCCAGGGTGAGCTGTTCGGGCCGGCCCAGCGCCTGCACGGCGCCACCTACGTCGTCGATGTCGAGTTTCGGCGCGCCGAGCTCGGCGCGGAGGGAGTGGTGATCGACATCGGCCGCGCCACCACGGCGCTGCACGGCCTGCTGGACGAGCTGAACTTCAAGAACCTGGACGACGAGCCCGCGTTTCGCGGCAAGAACACCACCACCGAGTTCCTGGCCAAGGTGATCTGGGATCGCATGGCCGAGCGCCTCGGCCGCGGTGAGCTCGGTCCGGGCGCCGATCAGCTCGCGGCGATGAAGGTCACGCTGCACGAGTCGCACATCGCCTGGGCCGCCTACGAGGCAGCGCTCGAGCGCCGAGCTCCGTGACGGCGAAGGACGCCGGGCGCGCTGGGGGGCTGCTCAGGCTGGCTCTCAGCCTGCTCTTGCTGGGCGTCACGCTCTACGTCGTCGGTGCCGACGCGCTGGTGCGGCGCGTGGCGACTCTCGATCCAGGCCTCGCCGCTGTCGTCGTCGCCCTTTGCCTGCTGCAGTTCCCACTGCTTGCCGCGCGCTGGTGGCTATTTGCTCGCTGGCTAGACGTGCCGCTCGGCTATCGCCAGGCGCTCGGCGAGTACACGCTCTCCACGCTGCTCAACCAGCTGCTTCCGCTCGGCGTGATGGGGGACGTGATGCGTATCGCGCGCCACAGCGTGCAGGTTGGCCGAGAGCGCCCAGGTGAGCTCGCTCCGGGGCGCGTGCTGCTGGCGGTGGTGCTCGAGAGGGCTTCGGGCCAGCTCGCGCTCTGGCTCTGGGTGCTGGCTGTTGCGCCCGGCTGGTGGCGCCTGCTGCCGGACGTCGCGCGGGCGGCCCTGCTCATCGCGCTCGTTGCCCTGGGCCTCGCTCTGCTCTGGTTCGGGCGACGTCGCTTGCGAACGGGCATCCTCGCGCTGCTCTCGCCGCGCCGGCTTCTCGTTCACCTGCCGCTCTCGCTCGCGCTCGTCGCCCTGCACGTGGCCGCGTTCGCTCTGGTGGCACAGGCGCTCGGTTTCGCGCTACCGCCAGCGACGGCGGTGCGCGTCGTTCCACCGCTGCTCGTGGCCACGACGTTGCCCGGGTTTTTTGCTGGCTGGGGCGTGCGTGAGGCTGCTGCGGCGGGCCTCTATGCGCTGAGCGGCCTTGCTCCCGCCGAGGGCGCCGTCGTCTCGATGACCTGGGCAGGGCTCGGCCTGCTCGCCAGCACGCCCGGCGCCTGGTTCTGGCTTCGCTCGAGCAAGGCCCTGGCGCAGGGCAACACCACGTCCGCGAGCGCGCGCTGACGAAGCTCATGGCTCGAGCGGGGCGAGAGCACGCCGTGGCGCTCGAGCTCGACAGCACCGCCGCTCGCCGGGGCAGGCGCCGAGGTCAGGCAACGCTCGAACTCGGCACGCGCCAGCTCCTGGAGCTCACGACCACCGCGCTCGAGCGCCCAGGCGACGAAACGCCAGGCGAGCTCGGCGTGGCGCGCCTCGTCCTCCGCGATGCCCTCGAGCACGCGCTTCACGACGGGATCGCTCGCGTGCGCGGCCTGCTCGCTGGCTTCGATGGCCGCCAGCGTCTCGCCAGCGCAGCCTTCGTGGATGGTGGTGACGAGCAGCGTGGCTAGCGTGAGGTCGTCGAGCGCGCCGCTGACGGCGAGCGGACCGGGCCCGACAGCCTCGCCCGCGTAGCTCGTGGCCAGCGCGAAGCAGGCACGAGCGTGACGGGTCTCGTCGGCTGCGGCTTCGTTCGAAGCCGATACGAGCTCCGCCGGCGCGCCGACGGCGAGCAGGCCGAGCGTGAAACGCGCGAACGCCGCGATGGAGGCGTGCTCCATCGCTCCTGCTCTCGTCCAGAAGGCCGCGAGCTCGCGTCGCTCCGCGAGAGAAAGTCCGTCGACGCAGGGCTCACCC
>DATLIL010000658.1:0-1855 GCA_035539475.1 Polyangiaceae bacterium | reverse complement strand
GCACGAAGCGCGGCGTAAGCTGCACCGCGGTCTGATTATCCTGGCCGAAGCCGTGTCTCGCGGCGGTAGCGATCGCTGCGCTCCCATCTCGAGCTTCCAAGCGCCGGAGCTTACGTCACTGCTCGCGCTGCGCGAGATGTTCAGTGTCTTCCGCGGCGCGCTGGTGTCCGCGGGCGAGGAGCGCTCGCGATTGAGCTGGGCGCTGGAGGTCGTGGCGCTCGAGCTGCAGGTGCTGCTCGCCAATCCAGTGTTTACGGACCTGCCGCACAGCGCGCAACTGAAGCTTCGCGAGCTGAATCGTCGCGTCTCCAGCTGGGGCATGAAAGAGCTCGACCCGATGCTCGGGCGCGCGCTCTATCGCGAGGCCTGCGCCGTTCCCAGCATGGCCTCCGATCTATCGATCAGCCCGCTGCTCGTCGATCACGACGCTCAGATCCTTTCAGAGCTGTCGGCGCTGCTGTCCAACGAGCCTTCCGGCTCCCTGCTGGAGCACAAGGTGCTCGGTCACCTCAGCTCGCTGCGCGGCCTGGACGTCGAGCTCGATCGCCTGGAGCTGAACCTGGTGTACGGCGCCGCCGGCGTGCTCGGCACCTTGAGCCTGCGCGTCAACGACCTGCGTTCGCGGCTTTCGCGGCCTGTGGTGCGCGCCGCCGCGTCGTGGTCTTGAAAAGGCGTCCAGGCGTCAGGGACGAGAGAGGCGGAGCGCGGGTTCGGCTGACGCCTGAACCTGACGCCTGACGCCTCTAGGTGAGCGGCCCCGTCCAGTCGAAGCGCCGCTCGTGCTCTGCGGGTTGGCCGAGGGCAATGCGATCCATGGCTTCGTTGCCGAGCCGGTCGACGTGCTCGTTGCCGACGTGCCCGGAATGACCCGCGACCCAGCGGAACTCGACCTTGCGACCCATCAATAGCTCGTCGAGCTTCTGGAGCAGGTCGAGGTTTTTGAGCGGATCGCCTTTGCGCTTCCAGCCATTCTTCTTCCAGCCCGCCATCCACTGCGTGCAGCAACCGATCAGGTATTTGCTGTCGCTCACGATCAGGATCTCGGTGTCGAGCTTCTTCACCGCCTGAAGCGCGGCGATAGCTGCCCACATCTCCATACGGTTGTTGGTCGTCTGCTGTTCGCCGCCGGCACTCTCGAGCGCCTTGCGGCTCGCGGTGTCCACCAGCACGAACGCCCAAGCACCCACGCCGGGATTGCCTCGGCAGCCCCCGTCCGTGAACGCGACGACCTTCGACATGGCGGGCGCAGGGTCGCTGATGCGCGGGCGCCACGCAACCGGCCCTTGGGAAGGTCCAAAATCGGCTATGAACAGGGGACTAACGAGGAGGCGCGCATGTCCGAGTTCGATCCCGAGTACGTCTTTTCACATCATTCGGCGACGCCGGAGAAGCTCGCTCACTACGAGGCCGTGCATGTCGCGGCCAAACAGTTCGCGCAGGTCATCCTCGAGCGCGTTCCCGACAGCGCAGACCGCGACTCGGTGCTGCACCTGCTGCGTGAAGCTTCCATGCTGGCCTGCTCGGCGATCTCGCTCGACGGTCGCTTGAAGTAAGGCTCAGGCGTCACCGAGCTGGCCCGACGCTCGTTCGAGACGGCGCCGGGCCGGCGCTCTCGCTTACGGCAACGCGTGGAACAGGGGCAAACCCTTGGCGGCGGGGAAGAATGCAACCGGCAGCCCCGTACCGATGCTCTTGCTGTTGACGACGGTCGCGGGCTTCACCGGCATGCCGATGCCTGCCGACATGCCGAGCTGCGCCGGACTCAAGCGCCCGATACCGGCGGCTTCGAGCTCGCCGTCGAGCTTGAGGCCTACCCATAGCCCGCCTCCGTCGTCGAACGCGATCTGGTCCGGTA
>DATLIL010000657.1:0-1711 GCA_035539475.1 Polyangiaceae bacterium | reverse complement strand
CCACCGAGAAGGAGGAGCCGCGCCCGCCCGAGCCCTGGCGATTGTCCGCGGACCTCGCGCTACTCGGTGCGGACGGAGTGATGCCGAGCCTGTCGATTGGCACGGAGCTCGGGGTCACGCTGGACGCGCCCTGGCTGTTTCCAGTCAGGATCCGGGTGGCGGGTTTCTTTCCGCAGCAGACGGAGCTCGAACCCGCGGGCAGCATGGACTTCACCGTCGGTCTGCTCGGAGCCGCGGCCTGCCCGCTCTCCGTCAGGCCGGGAAAGTTCGGCGTCGACGGCTGCGTGGGTGCCGATCTCGTCGCGCAGCGCGCGGTGAGCGAGGCGCTGTCCGGAGCGCGCGTCTACACCGCGTGGTTCTGGCAAGGCTCCCTGGCGTTGCGCGTTCTGGCCGACCTCTACGGCCCCTGGTACGGCTTGTTCGGCGCAGCCGTCGGTTTGCCGATCGAGCCGCCTCGCTTCGTGTACCGTCGATCGGGTGACACGGTTCCGGTCTTTCAAATGGCCGATGTGACGCTCACAGCGGGCCTCGGTGTGGGCGTTCGGCTGAGCCCGTAAATGTCGTCGCCTTCACACCCACCCCTCGACGCTGATCAGAAAGGCGAGGACCTGGCGCCAATACCTCATGTGTACGCAGGAATCGAAGAGGCCCCGGCACGGGTGAGCAACGGCCTCTCGGTTCAGGAAATTTTCGATGCTCATGCTCGCTATCTCTGGCGTGCCCTGATTGGGCTCGGTGTTCCGAAGAGCGACGCCGACGACGCCTGTCAGGAAGTCTTCCTCGTGGTTCATCGCCGCCTCGCCGACATCGACCCCACCACGCTGAGGAGCTGGCTGTACGGGGTGTGCCTGCGCGTCGCGTCGACACATCGTCGTAAGCTTCGCACCCAGCGAGAGGTGCCGGTCGAGCAGCTGCCGGAGCTGCCCGTGACGGAGACTCCCTTCGAACGAACGGCAGCAGTTCAGCTCCAAGAAGAGCTCTTGCGGGCTCTGGAAGGGCTCGACGAGAACCGGCGCGCGGCGTTCGTCCTCTATGAGATCGAGGAGCTCACGCTGCGCGAGGTCGCCCTGGCGCTCGAGTGTCCGCTGCAGACGGCCTACTCGCGCCTCGAGGCCGCCCGCACCCACGTACGGCAGGCGTTCGCCCGGCGAGGTCAGCCATGAACGGCCCCCAACGTCTGCTCGAGACCGAAAGCGGCTCGCTCGCCGAAGCGCTCAAGCAAGCGCGTAGCCAGATGGCGGACGAGGCGAAGCTCGCGCAAATCGCGAGCGACCTTGCACGCCAGGGCGTTCCGCTCGACCCGAACGCCATCCCGGCCGCGGCCGGCAAATGGTCTGTTGGTGCCAAGGTGCTCGCTGGCACCTGCGGTGTGCTCGTCCTGGTCACCCTCGGAGCGCTGCTACGGCCCGGGAGCATCAAGACCGCGACAGCGCCGCCTTCAGCAGCAGCAAGCACGGCGATCGCGCCCGGCGCCAGGGCAGCCGAGCCGCCGGACCAGCCAGGTCGAGATTCACGACAGCGGCCCGGACAGACAGCGCAAGCCGAGGCAGAGCCTGCAGAGAGATCGGACGAGGCAGCCCCAGCGCCCGAGGCGACGGCATCCGCGCAGAGTGCGTCGCCCGCGCTGGCCGTCGAGCACGATACTGCCGAGGCTCGCCCGGCAAGCGAAAGCCGTCCCGCCTCGGCTGCCTCACCCGCAGCGCAGACACGC
>DATLIL010000656.1:0-1539 GCA_035539475.1 Polyangiaceae bacterium | reverse complement strand
GCTCGAGATCATCACGCGCCCCTACGGTCGCTGGGACGAGATCTGAGCGCGGCGGCGCCAGGCGCGGAGGACGAGCGAGCCCACCAGCAGCCAGGCTCCCGACATTGAAGTTCGAGCGTTGACCGGCGCGACGGCGCAGCCTCCCTCGTCCTCCCCGCCGATCGTGCATTCGGCAGGGTCGGTCTCGCCGGGATAGATGCAAGTGTCATAGGCCGGCGATGTCGCAGAGCACGACAGCGTGGCCTCCTGCGGAGGGTAGATGGCGCAGATCCCTGCGATGTCGTCAGCCGACAGCAAGCCGCCACTCAGCCCGATGCTCTCGTAGCCGGTCGACATGAGCGCGCCGTCTTTTCTGCTGTGGGAGAGCCCCAGGAAATGCCCCGCCTCGTGCGCCATCACCGCGAAGAGCTCCGGGCCCATGCCCTCCGCGCTGAAGTCCCAGTTCTGCGAATTGAACTCCATGTCCGCGTCGACCATGACACCGGACTTGATGACAGCGTTCGGCCACGTCACGCCGATCTTGCCGGGACCGTAAGGCCAACCGTCATCGTGAAACATCACGACGTTCACGTTCTCGCTGACGTCGCCGCACACGGTTTCGAGCTCGTGACAGGTGACGAACCCCTGAAAGCTCACGCCGAAGTGCGGGCTACCGCCGCCGGGGCACTCCACCGTCTGCCACAGCGAGAAGGCCTGTGCGATGAGCGCCTGGACCTGGTCCGCGTCGAGCCCACTCTGGGGCGAACCGTCGAGCTGGACGGCGTACGTCAGACACGCGCTCGGCCAGTGCAACGGCCTGCCCTCCGTCACGCAGAAATCCTCGTCACGCGAGCACTCCGTCGTCTCCGGCTCCTTGCCGAGCTCGCACGTCATGGTCCGACAGTAGGCGAACGCCTCGCCGCTCAAGCTCAGACACACCACAGCGCCGCCGAGCGCTACCGCTACCCGTTTGAATGATCGATCCCGCATGCCAGAGCCCGAGCGTACACCAAGCACGCGAGCGGCGGGCCGAGCAACTGACGAGGACAGCGAATGCAGGCCGCAGAAAGGCAGCTTTCACGTGCGCCCGGGTGCAAGCCTCCCTCGGTTCTCCTAAAATGACGGCGATGCAGGCGAAGCGGTGGACACTGTGTCGGCCTGCGGTGGCCCACCAGGTTCGGATTGTAGCTTGTGGGCTAGCGCTCGTCGTGTTGCAAGGTTGCACCGCACTCGGCGCCGGCATCGGCGCAGGGATTGATCGCTCGACGCCCGGACCTTACGAAGAGCACGCGCCTGATCGCGTGGCGCTAAAGCAGGGTGATTGGGTGATGTTGGTAACCCGCTCGGGGGCGCGGAGCGAGGGGCGCTTTGCAGGCACCGTCGGCCCGACGGCGAGTGACCCTGAGACCTACCTGGTCATCGAGCGTAGGGACGGCCAAGTGCGCATTCCCACGAGTGACCTTCGCAGCGTCGGCGTCGATGCGCCGAGCAACGGTTGGATCGTGGGTGCGAGCCTCGGGCTAGCCGCGGACGTTGTGATCTTCCTCGTCCTCGTGCGCC